>JBLING010000068.1:0-10020 GCA_047639155.1 bacterium | reverse complement strand
AATGACTTTAAACCAATTACAATTATTAACTTAACTTGCTATACTTTTGGCTCAATAGTGGGGAGTATTATAAAGAGATAATATTTTTTGACTTTAGCGAATGAAGTATTAGCGTCAAAATAGATAATCTCACCAATATTATTACGGCGGATGTTCGAAGCAAAATTTCTTTGGTAATCTTGATTGGTAAAAACACCACCAAAACTATGGTTCAACCGGAAAAGAATTTTTTTTATTTCCTGTTGCCCCGAAATCGTAAACCCTAAAGATGGAGTAGGAATACCATAAAAATAATATTCACCCTTATTGAAATAATCACTCATAGACCTTTGGTTTTCGTCAAGGCTTTTGTCCTGTGCAAGCTGTATGGCGAATTGGAGGATTACTTTATAGTCATGTGGGCGGTTTTCTGTTCCAGTGATTTGAGCATGTGCAAAAGTGAAAATTAAGAAAACGATAGTTGAGACAAATACCCGCATGGGTCCGAAGTTAATGCTTGAATTGTAGAATCTTTTGACAATGAATGATAACTGACACATGTCGGTTTGCTTTTTGAAAATGTAGCATATTTTGTTTTCTTAATTATCGCTCTGAATAATTAGTAACCGTATTTCACTGTTGTTGGTTCTGATAAATAAATTAGTTTTGTCGCATCAAAGGGGTGCTTTGAATTTATTCAAGGCTGAGATGATACCCGTAGAACCTGATGCAGGTAATGCTGCCGTAGGAAAAAAAGATTTGTATCTCTCAACTCCTGGAATTTTAAAATTCAGGAATGAAAAAAACAGCGTTATCTATTATTCTATTGTGCACCGGTTGCTTTTTTGGCAAAGCACAAACTGTAGTCAAGGGTACTGTTTATGCAAACAACCCAAAACGTGCAATTGAATTGGCATATGTCCAACTGAAAGATTCAGCGACAAGCTTTGCAGCTGTCACGGACGCATCCGGGACATTTACATTTACAAACGTTAAACCTGGAAATTATAGCATTGAAATTACCCATATACAATTTCAAGCCTATACTGGAACTTGGATTATTCAGGGGGCAGAAGTCTCCGATCAATTTAAATTAGAAACGGAGTACGAATATTTAGATGCTGCGGTTATCTCTAGCGTTAGAGCAGCTCGGAGTGCACCAGTTACTTCAACCAACATTAGTAAAGAACAAATTGAGCAATCAGATCAACAAAAAGACTTCCCATTCTTACTCAACTTAACGCCCTCAACCGTCGTGTCTTCAGATGCAGGAAACGGTGTTGGATATACGGGTATTCGTATACGGGGAATTGACCCAACACGGGTTAACGTTACAATCAACGGCATACCGCTAAACGATGCCGAAAGTCAAGGTGTATATTGGGTAAACCTACCTGACCTCGCTTCTTCAGCAGAAAGTGTCCAGATACAAAGAGGTATTGGTACAAGTTCAAATGGTGGATCGTCGCTCGGTGCAAGCGTAAATATTAGAACCAACGATTTGGACAGTTTTAAAAAGACAGCAATCGTTTTGGGAACGGGCAGTTTTGCAACCAATCGGATAAGTCTCAACCATAATTCAGGGAGATTAAAAGGCAATTGGGGTTACCAGATTAGAGGGTCACTCATAGACAGTGAAGGTTATATCGATCGTGCTTCATCGGATTTAGGTTCCGTAAATATCGTAATCGGCAAGTACTGGAAAAAGGCGTCCCTCAAGGCAAACATATTAATTGGGAAAGAACGCACTTACCAAGCATGGTGGGGAATTCCAGAACCTAAATTCACAAATGATATGGCGGGTATGTCGCGTTATATTGATCAATTGTATATATCAGGAAACGATTTGGAAAACCTAAATAAGTCAAGTGGAAGCACTTATAACTATTACACGTATGCCAACGAAGTGGACAATTACAATCAGAATCATTATCAACTATTTTATGATTATACGGTAAACGCAAATTGGACGATTAATACGGCAGGATACGCTACTACAGGCAAAGGGTATTTTGAGCAATTTAAGTCCCAAGAGGCCCTTTCCGATTATGGTCTATCGAATTATATTATGGAGCAGGATACCTTCTCTGAAGCGGACGTAATTCGAAGAAGATGGTTGGACAATACTCTGGTTGGATTCGTTACCAATGCCAACTATACCGGCAAAAAATTAAATGTAACAGTAGCAACTGGGGCAAATGTGTACAATGGACGGCATTTTGGTGAGGCTATTGCAACTGAATTTACAAAGTATGAGGCGCTGAATGCAATCTACTATGATAACGACTCACGAAAAATAGAGACAAATACCTATGTAAAAGCGACATACAAACTCGGAAAATGGCTGCCTTATGTTGACCTACAATTTCGTCAAGTAAACTATGTATTTAAAGGCTTAGACAACAACCTTGAGTTTGGGAGTCAAACGGTCAATTACGCTTTTTTCAACCCAAAAGTAGGAATCACATATAGCAGTAAGTCACATCAATACTATGCAAGTTTTGGTCAAGGAAATCGGGAGCCTGTAAGAGACGATTTCAGAAACAACAAGCCAAGCGATTGGCCAAAGCATGAGCATTTGGATAATGTTGAAATGGGATATCGGTATAACAAACGTCGTACCCAAGTTGGCATTACACTGTATCATATGCAATATGTCAACCAGTTGGTGTTAACTGGTGCCGTTAACGATGTTGGAGACGCAGTTAGAACAAATGTAGCGTCAAGCTACAGACAAGGTATCGAACTTGAGGGTCAATTCCCAATTACTAAAAAGCTACAATTCGGGGGTAATTTTACATTATCTGCGAATAAAATTGAGTCGTTTACAGAATATGTTGGAGAATGGGATGGAAATTACGAAACGATCTCGAAGTCTTACCTAAATACGGATATATCATTTTCACCAAAAACCATTGGCATGGCCATGTTAAGTTATAAAGCAACTAAAAACGCCAAGTTGGATATGTCATTGAAGCATGTTGGTCAACAGTTTTTAGACAACACAGAAAGTAACGCACGCATGCTTAATGGGTTTGCTACAGTTAATTTTTCAATGCAATATGCAGTGCCGGTTAAAGCAGGAGAAACAAGACTACACTTTAGCGTTTACTTAAATAATATTCTGGACCAATCCTATGCACCGAATGGGTATACCTTCAGTGGTTACATGGCAGGTGAACGACAGGATTTTAACTACCTATATCCAATGGCGGGAAGAAACATAATGCTAAAAGCGAGGTTGGATTTATAATCGTTTCGATTTTTATTGTAACCTTGTGTCTCAAATAGTAAGAATATGGAACAAGGTTTATTACACGCACATTCTTGGTTACGCTGGGTATTGTTGCTCCTAGCAGTCTTTTCAATTGCTGGATCGTTATTGGGTTGGTTTGGTAAAAAATCGTACAATCAATCACACAACAGACTTGGTTTATTCTTAACCATTTCTGCAGATATTCAATTGCTGTTAGGCTTGGTCATATATTTCGTTACCAGTGCTTTAACTAAACTGGCATTTCAAGACTTTGGTGCAGCTATGAAATCTCCAGAACTACGTTTTTACGCTGTTGAACATATCTTGGTTATGATTATAGCTATTGTATTGTTACACATAGGTAAATCAAAAGTTAAAAAGGCAGATACGGATTTAAAGAAGCACAAAACCACTGTTATTTACTATGGTATTGCACTTGTACTTATACTTTCAAGAGTACCGTGGGATGCCCACCGTTTGAGATTTTAATCCCTTATCAACGTAACAGTGCCATTTACGACTAGAAGGTCTTGAGGGTTATCACATAGGCATATTTAATGCATATTGATTTATTAATAGCGCTTGACTATTTCTTAATAAGCTTAAGTGTGTAGAGTTGATTTCCCGTAGTTAAAACTAAGGTGTAAATACCACCAGGATGATTAGACAGATCGAGTTGTAGCGCTTCTATTTCAGAAGGCTCGGAGTACACTTTTCTGCCAAGGGCATCAAGTACCAATACATTGTCAATTTTACGTTCTGTGGTTAGGTAAAACACACCATTATTTGAAGGATTTGGCCCAACTTGTATCCAATCAGGAATTATGTTTTGAACACCTACATACATGAAATCGAATGTGTCAGACGTTGCTGTACAACCTGAATCGGAGGTGACGATTGTGTAGTACTTTCCATTAAGTCGTGCATTAAATTGTTGCTTGTCTTGACCCGGTAGGAATCCTACTTCGGTGTACCACTGGTTTCCGTTTTGATGTGAAGAGGTCAAGGTGTTTTTTGTTCTAGAAATCTGTGGCTTGGTCGGGTTAGGATTTATAAATATCATAGCACTGGCCGAATCCGTACAACCAATGTCAGTTGTTATTTTGTACTCTATCAAATGACCTCCTTGTCCAAGAACACTTGGGAAAATCGTGTCCAATGGAGCACCATTTACCCTGTAAAAACCAACTTCTTTAGGAACGCCATTTGTTAATTCAAATGGTGCGTCCTTTTCACAGATGCGTGAAATTGGTGTAATTGAAACTGTTGGTTTGTCTTCAACCGTGATTTCGATGGAATCATAAGCGTCGCACCCCTTAGAACCTGAAATGGTATAAAGGATTAAATGCTTTCCAGCACCACTTATTGAAGGTGAAAATACGCTTCCAATAATGCCTTTGCCTATTATCGTTCCACCTGAAGGATAGGTTTTTAAAACAACAGGATCATCATACGTACAAAGGGCGGTTTTGGCTGAAATAGAAACGCTATCCGGTTTATAGATTTCAATATCTGTAAAGGCTTTGCTTTTGCAGTTTTTGCCATTTACGTAGTTATACTGAATTTGATGTGTCCCAAATCCAGTGCTTATAGGAAATAAAGTATCTGACGTTATTCCAGCTCCTATATAAGAGCCCCCGCTCGGTATCCCGAGATTCAATTCTAGTGGGTCAGAGAACAAACACAGCGAAAGACTTCCATTGAATGAAATCGTGGCTGTGTCGTGTACTATTTGATTGTTCCAAGCCTTGTTCTCGCAGCCATTACCATCCACTGAAACGTAGGCAACTGCGTGGGTACCAACACCTGCAGTTCTTGGATTAAATGCATTGGGATTAGAAACGCCTGTACCTATAAAGTAACCACCGGTAGGGACGCCTTGTTTTAAGGTTACTGTATCACTGTTTACACAGGTTGTAATTTTTTGATTCCAAGCAACATTACCATTTGCAATAACCACTACTTGTTGCGTATCGGTGGTTGTACAATTTAGAAGGTTTGTAAAAGCATAGACAATCGTATGAGTTCCTACGCCAGCTATTGTTGGAGGAAAATAAGAATCCGTTACACCTTTTCCAGAGTAAACACCTTTTGCAGGTGTGCCAGATAGCTTTATAGAGTCGTCTTGATTACACAATTGACCAATAGACGAAAGTGTACAAGGTGTTGCCCATTTTATTTCAAGTGAGTCGTCAAGCTGGTTTGAACAGCCGTTGCCATCGGTGTATGAATAACTGTAGGGATACAGCTTACTTTGTCGATTCGCACTGTCGATATGGAAGTAATTGTTGGATACAAAATTGCCAGAATACGTTCCACCTTTCGGTGTCACAAAGGCCAAAAGGACTGAATCCTTGTCGTTACAAAAAGGGGGTTGGCCAGAAGAGTTAAGCGATGGTAAACCGTAAACTTGTATAGTTTGACTTGCTTCGCTGCTACAATTGTTTGTGTCGGCAAATGAGTAAGTGATATCGTAATATCCCTGTCTGACTTGAGACGGAAGAAAATAATTACCAGAAACACCAGTTCCAGAATACGTACCACCAGAGGGAGAACCACCGTTAAGGGTTACACTGTCGACACTTTCACAAACACCTTTAAAGGAACTTAGCGTAACGGAAGGTTTGCTAATTCGGGATATTTGTATGGTTGAAGATAGAAAGCTACAACTGGTGCCATTTCGAGTGACCTCCACTTTATACTCTGCAACGCTATCAACGGTTAATGTATTTCCAGATATACCTGAAAGAAAACTGTCGTTAAGGAACCATCTGTAGTTAAAGGAATCGTTTCCAATTGCGATTAGATCTAAGGTGTTGTTGCCACACATCACCCATTTTCCTGTTGATGATGCGATTATTGAATTCGAGTCGGTTGGGTAACTTAAAATTCCCAAAGCATTTTGTGTTTGGTTCATGCGTGTCATTGAGTCACCTTTTTGATGATATGTAGCTCCAGCGTGAGACCAAGAACCTTGTGCGCCAATGGGTTTCGTGAATAAATCTATGCCACATTTTTGGGTTTTACTTACGTTGTTTTTATTACCAAAATCATAAGACATTGTGAAGCGTACGCTCGTATCTTCAGGGTAGAAAACCGAAAAGAAATGAGTCGAATCAAGTTGCCCACTTAAACCTTTAGCCAGAGGCCGCCCTGAGGCTTGATAGTTAACAACAACGTGAAAACAATCGGGGCTACCTGTAATGCTTGAAGCCGTGTAAACATCGCCAAACTGCGATTCCAAACTGGATAATGTCCCACCATAAGTGTGCGCACTTGAATCACCCAAAACCGCACCAGACAAGGAGATAGTTGGACTATTGGTATGCGTTCCAGAATTACTATTGCTTGATGCATCGTTAGCAGTAGTTCCTGCATCTTCATCAAGTTTCCAGTTGCCCTCCAAATTCATATAATTCGGGTGTGAAGAGGACACTTTGCGGCACATCCAATCTTTAAGTGTAGCTTCATCCACGTCCGTCGACCAAACACGAACTTCATCAATCATACCGTTAAAAAGGCGGCCTCCGCCATTCGCAAGATCACCTATTCGAGCTGTTAGGCCTGACGACACTGAAATCGAACCTGAGTATAAAGTGGTTCCAACGAGTTCTCCATTGATATAGACGTTAACTGAGTCACCATCAAAACTACCTGCAACATGGTACCAAATTCCAGTTTCCATAATAGATGCGGAGGCTGCCTCGCGCCAATTTCCGCTCCCATCTGAAATATTAAAGGATATTTTCCCGTTCGAGCCACATCTCAAAACGTAACCCAGGTTTCCTCTAGTCCAACCATGCTTACAAAAAATGCTGTTGTCGTATACATTTCGGCCGTAACTATCTGCCTTTATCCATGCTTCCACTGTAATAGTAGAATCCGAGTTTAAGGAAGAATGATCTTTAATCAGAACATAATCGTTGGTGCCATCAAAATCCAAGCATTTATATGCACCAGGTTTCTCTGCATAGCCAGATGAAATCGAAATCGCTGAAAGCAAAACGAGTATACTTAACTTTTTTAGTAACATATGGACATTCTTGAAGGTATACGAGTATAAACAAAAATCAGGAGAGTGTAAGTATGTCGGTACGTTGAGGGTTGATAGATTCAATGTTAGTACCTTTGAAAACAATATGAAAAACCTACCTGTTATACCTTTTCTCATCATTTTATCCGGCATATTTGCTTTGCCCGGTTGTAACCAATTTGAAAGTTTTACAAACTTTACCATAAAATATGAGCAAGATGTAAAAGTAGAAAGCTCCACGGGGATTAACCTTCCTTTCAACATTGCTACTCCTCAAACTGAAACGAATGCCGAGAGCGAATTCGAAAACAACGACACAGAGAAAAAGTACATCAAGTCAATCTCTTTGGATAGTTTAGTACTAACCTTATTTGATCCACAAGGCGAAGATTTTTCGTTCCTGGAAGAAATCTCAATATATATTAATGCTGAAGGGTTAAGCGAGCATGAAATCGCCTGGAAACGACCTGTTCAAGAATCGGCATCAAACGTTTTAAATTTAGATGTTACAGATGCAGATTTACAAGCCTATATAAAAAAGGATAAATTTAGTTTAAGACTTAAGGTAGTAACCGATGAGCTTATTACACGTGATTATTATTTTAGAATCAGATCTGCCTACGGAGTTTCTGCCCAATTGAGAGAATAATGAAACAGTTAAAATGGATTGCCTTTGGGTTAGCCTTAATGTTGACTTCAGTTTCTGGTCAATGCCAGATTAAAGACTCAAGTAAGGTCAATCAATGGAGGATTTGTGCGCTTGGAGGATTGCCTCGAATCGCCGGGTTTCAAGGGGAATACATTCTGCCATTTGCTGAGAATCGTTACGGCATTAAAGCTGATGTTTCAATTCTACCCAACATTTTTCCTGATTCAAAAACAAATACGACGTATACAGGAGTTGGAGTAAACCGGTACTTTAATAAAAAGGCGTCAGGACCTTATGTCGGGTTGAGCTTTGGTAGTTTGTTCATTACAGCAGAAGAAATTGACTATGACCCTGTTGATATAGATGTTCGCTTCAACTGGCTTGGGGGCCAACTGGGCATCAAGACTGGAAATACATTTTTCTTCAGGTTCGAACTTGGGTATTCCGTAATCTTTTATGACGTTGATAAAGCCAATGAATTTTTGAGTGAAACCTATGGAATTGAGATTGTCCCAACTATAAATTTTCTGCATTTACCCAACACCAGTATTGGCATTGGGTATAGCTTTTAATGTTTCTTTTTACGGGAAGGAATTTCAAAATTGGTACACTCGTTGTATTTAGCAGCGCCAATAATACGTTCAAATTTTAGTCCAACTAAGAAGTAATTGTCTTTGCTTTGGTCACTACCCCTTGCACTACCCTCGGCCAATCCATTTTCAGACCGATCGGCTAGAATTCCAGCAATTGCACCACCTGATTCAGTGATTGCCAATGTGTTTGCATAAACCGTACTTACGTCATCCAAATAGTCTGTGAATGTTTTACGAAAACTAAAATCTAATTTCAATGTGGAGTTGCGTCCTATTTGAAATTTATATCCAGTTCCAAAAGGAAGAATCATGCTAATGGTGTTGTAACGGTTAGCACCGTCTATATAGTTCTGTCCCTCAGTTCCCAATGGTCTAAGTTTATACCAATCCCCATCATATTCTGCTTTTGGCTGAAAGTAGATGCCACCAATACCGGCGTTCAAGTAAAGACCCTTAAATTTTTGTGCATTTTTAAAAGGGAGGATCTCTGATTTTAGACTTGCTTCTACTAAGTCGGTTCGAACGCTTAGGTTGCGGACGTTTCTGCCCGAGGCTGAAGTGAATGCATCATCACCAACAAGTCGAGTTACCACAATATCGGTTGACAAGGTTAAATGCTTTCTATGATGCTGCAGACCTATGCCCACTGCAGGCCTAAAAGCCTGATAATCGACATCTCTAAAATCGGATTTACCAGTCGTACCATTTCCGCCAAGGTCACTTAGCATATTACTGGCTCCAAGATAAACCGTATACGACCATGTGTTTCCTTTTGCGAATTGACCAAAACTAACTGAACTAATTGCGAGCGCTAAGCTTAATAAACTGAATCTTACCATAATCGTATATTTTAAGTTGAACGGTTAATGCACGTTGAATCGCATGTGTAATGGCATTACGCCTAGAGATTCTACGTGATTATGACGTTTGTTGTACGATATTAGTCTGAGCACCTTACGAATGGTTGGTCGTAGAAATGTCATGAAATCAAGTATCGAAGATTTACCTGAGTAATGGTTGAACCGGTTAATAGACATAGTTAATAAAAAAGTGAATTTATTTTTCAGTGACGTGAAAAAAACACAAACAAGAAATATTTATTTGTACAGGTAAATATTGCGTTACGTGAGAAGAATTAAATATTTTACTTCCATGTCTAGTGGGCTTAAGAAGTCAATACTAAAAGACATCGACGACGGAGAGTTAGAATCGTTTAGTGTTAGTTACAAAGGCGAATGACACAAATCAGTACTTGTAGAACAAGACGAAGAGGAATGGATGGTCTTGTTGGATTACCATGCTGAAATCCTAGAAGATGATGATGAGGAGGAAGAAGAAGATGACTCACCGAAAGATTTGAGTGACGACATAGACGATGTTGACAAAGATCAAACGGAACAAGACGATGATTAAGATTAAAGGTTTAAAGGGGATTTTGAACTGGTTTTCATTACAATGTCTGGTGTTTCACCACTTTTAAGTAAACATTGATAATTTATGTGTTTACTAA
>JBLING010000067.1:0-10126 GCA_047639155.1 bacterium | reverse complement strand
CATTAGTTTTGAAAACTGTTGAATATACTCTGACGCCGTGTTAAGCTCATTATCTAAAACAAATGCTTGTATCGAGTTGAGGGCGTTAAAAACAAAATGTGGATTCATCTGATTTCTTAAAGCAGCTAATTCCGATTCTTGGAATTTGTATTCCAAATCGCGTATTTCAATTTCTTTTTCCTGTTTCTGATTGTACTGTTTGATCTGTTGATGCAAAAGAAAGCCTAGGGCCGTTAAAATTAAAATAGACATTGAAATTTTAAACCACTTTGTTTCTGTGAAATGGGGCAAAATAGTAAACTGTAAGCTTTTACTATCCGACCATATATTATTCTTATTTCTACACGAAATCTCGAAGAGATAGTTACCTGATTTAAGTTTAAGAAAATCTAAAAAAGTATTATTAGTATATTGGAAATCTCCTGCGAGATCGTCATTTTTGGTTAATCTATATCTGTAAAAATTTCTAGTTGGTTTTTTAAAACAAATTCCAACATAACTTAACCTGACATTGTTCTCGTCTTGTTGAAGAATAGAATTGTTAATTTGCTTAGCAGTATCAAGAACTGTTAATCCATAAATATATATTTTAGGTGCAGTTCGATTTGACTCTAGTTGGTGTATTGGTATTTTCATTAATCCTTTGTCTGTCCCAACCCACAAAAATCCATTCCAACTTTTAATTGAATAAATAAAATTACTAAGTAACCCGTCATCTGAGTCTAATGTGTATTGAACATAAGACGCCTCTATTTCCTCTTTAACGATAACCTTGGATATTCCTCTGCTTGTTCCAACCCATAAGACAGTATCATTTGTGAAATGCATTGCATTAACACCGTCACTAATTAGACCTAAACCCTCATGCAATCTGAAATATTTGTTGTTTTTCTCAATTATTAAGCCGACGCTTCCTGAACCATAGATAATCGTATTTGGCGGTTTAGACTGGATAACATTTATTCTATTTTTAATAAATTCGAAACTAGTGTCCTTGTCAAAAACCTTTGAACCATCTATATCTTTCAATTTCCATAAACCTGAAATACTACCACACCTTAGAATACCCTTTGAATCCAGGTTCATTGACACCAATTGTTCATTGTCAGTTGAAAAACTCAAGACCTTATCTTCCTGTAATAAATTAAGTCCAGGTCTGTAAGTGAAATATGCTAAGGAATACTTATCTAAAATCTGAAGGCCTTTAAACTCATTGCTATTAGGGTACTTCTTAATTGCTATGGTCGAGTCACGATTATACGTAATGTTAAACCCTCCTGTGCATTGAGCGGTATAATCTGTGCCGTTGATTACAGCTATTCTATAATCCGTTGGCAAGTTAGAAAATTTTGAAATTAGTTTAATTGTATTGTTGTTTTTGGAATAGGCAAAAAGCTCTTCAGCTGAAGTCCCTATGAGTAAGTCATTTTTAAAGTCGTGCAACGACGTTATTGTGCCTTCATACGAGCTGAGTGACTGTAAAGTATTGAAATTCAAGTTAGGGACTTTTAACACTCCATTATTTAACGTGCATACCCATAAGTTTTTTTCACGATCCTCATATATGTAAGAGTAATTATTGGTATTTGGAAGCTTATTCCAATAGTTGTTCACATATCTATAAATGGACTTATTCGTGAGAATTAATAACTCATTATAACTCGGTTTACTATAAATAAATTGAATTGGCTCTTCAAAGGTCTTGAAAAGGCGTATGGAATCATTGGACATTGTATAAACAGAATAATCGTCAAACATCATTGGTATCCCTTTAAATATTTGAACATTTTCAATTAAGTTGCGGGCATAGGGAGACTCTTTTGTTATAAAGTCAACTTTATCTGTGAAGAAAATATTGTTGCCTTCAATCCTTAACTTAAATAAAGTTATTTCACGTTGCTTAGATTTTGAATAATAATTGCCAATTGGAATTGTGTTCTCAATAAGGTGAAATTCGATTTTATTTGTGCGAAAAGAGTACTGAGCGAAACTGTAGTTATCGTTATACCCATAAATTATTGCATGGTCCTTGTAAAAATCTACTCTTTTGGGCCAATATTGAAACCAAGTTTTTAGACTGTCGTTGAATTCAAAAGGAAAGAATTGTTGATCCTTAAAATTGAATACTGTGATTGACCCATCGTAACACGTGAACCACAAGTCTTTGTTCTTTCTTTCGTAACACTTAAAAACGGTATTACAGGTAAGGGCAGAATTTACAGTAGTATAGTTAATGAACGAGTAACCATCATAACGGCTAAGCCCTCTATCTGTTCCTATCCATATGTATCCGTTAAAATCTTCATGAATAAAATAAGTCTCAGGACTTGGCAACCCATCACTAGTGTTGAAAGTAGTGAATTTATAGTTCTGAGCCACCGTATCATTACTTAATAGTAACAATAGCAATATAATAAATGAGTGATATAAGTTTCTTATGCGTAACATTCAGCTACACAAATATATAAATCCCCCTATTTTTTGTGCTCACTATCATCCCAACGTAGCATTTTATCTTCTAAGCGTGAAGTTGAATACCCATCGAGAAATGGAATTATCTCAACTTTTCCACAATTTTGCTGGACTTCGCGGGCTCCGACGATCGTATTTACCGTATAATCGCCTCCTTTTACCAAAATATCGGGTTTTAGAAGCTGAATTAGCTCCATCGGTGTATCCTCACCAAAGATTGTTACAGCAGATATACAAGCCAGACTTGATAACACCCAAAGTCTTGAAGATTGGTCTTGAATTGGTCTATGAGGCCCTTTTAACTTTGAGACTGAAGCATCACTATTCACGGCCACGATTAACACATCTCCTTTATCCGCTGCACGACTTAAATAATCTACGTGCCCTTTATGCAACAAATCAAAACACCCGTTGGTAAACACGACTTTTAGATTTTCCTTACGCCACTCACCTACCTGATTTACCAAATCTTGGCGATCATAGATCTTAGCCTTTATGTCGTCGATATGACTCATTTTGATTTTTTTCGCTGTTCTAACCAAACCATTAACATGGAAATTCCACCCGTTATACATATCATCAGCATTTGACTCCCATGCGAAATAATAGCATAACTGGTCCCCAAACTTAGGCCAATTCCATAAAGAGCTAAACCTTTTGGCACAAAGTAATGGAAACTTCCAATTCCACCTGGTGCCGGTATAATAACAGCAAATGTTGCTACAATAAGTGTTGTAGCGGCTGCATCTAATCCTAAATGACTCGTACCATCTAAAGCGAAAAAAACGAGATATGAAACTAGAAAGTACATCAACCAAATGACACCTGTATAAAACAAAAACAACCAAGGCCTTTTCAGTTTGAAAATACTCCTTGCCCCTTCGAAAAGGCCATCTAAGAAGCCTAATACTTTTTGAATTATTGGTGGGTTATTTGCCCGTCTTTTTAACCAGAAGTAAACCAAAAGTCCAAGAACTCCAATTGCAATAAGAGCCCCTAACAATATAAGTTTCGCCGACCCACCACCATCAGCAGCGTCCAGTGATTTGGTAATAAAATCTCCTATTAATTGATACTGTGAGAAGATTGCAGCCACTGTCACGAGCAACATGACAATCACGTCAAAAACACGTTCGGTAAAAACTGTCCCAACTAACTTGTCGACCGGAATATCATCCGTATTTCCTTTAATCGCACATCTTACAACCTCTCCAACCCGTGGTGCCGCATAGTTCACTGTATATCCAATCATTACTGCATAAAAACTGGTTCTGACATTCGACTTATAACCCATAGGTTCAATCAAAAGTTTCCACCGAACAGCACGGACAAAATGACTCAACAGACCAGCAAGCGCAGCAAGGCCCACCCAAGCGTAGTTGGCTCCCTTTAGGTCGTCAACAACCTTTTCAGGCTGAACTGAGTTGTATACCCAAATGATTAGTAGAATAGCTACTATTGGGTACAGGATCTTTTTTAGGTTTTTCTTTTGGTTTGGTGTCAAGAGGTCAATCGATTATTGGCGTCTGGAAAAATGATGGTTGGAACATATTTTTTTGCTTCTTCAAATTCGAAATGAGCGAAGGAAATAATAATCAACTGATCCCCCCATTGCGCTTTCCTTGCTGCAGCACCGTTTAAACAAACCATACCACTGCCCCTTTCACCCATTATCGTATAGGTCTCTAAACGCTCGCCGTTGTTATTATTTACAACCAGCACTTTCTCCCCCTCAATCATGTTTGCTGCATCGAGTAAATCCGCATCAATTGTGATGCTTCCAACGTAACGCAGCTCGGTTTGAGTCACTTTGACATTGTGTATTTTTGATTTTAATATTTCGATCATCATAACCAGTCGCAAATTTAGGTCTTTTGGCTTACAGCCTTAGACAACTATTCGTGCCATTTTTTAACTCCAGCCTCAATTTTTACCTTCAATTTATTTTCTTTTGGCGGAACAGGACAAGAATACCGGTTGTTATATGCACAATAGGGATTGTAACACGTATTGAAGTCCAACTCAATATTCTTCTTACCGATAACGTCTATCAACTTGAAATCCAAATATCGGCCTCCCCCATAGCTTGTAACGTTATTTGTCATATCATTAAATGGACAAAATAAATATCCATTCGCTGCAGAGTCATTGTCTAATCCTTTTACCTGTCTGTATATGTTTAATTTACATCTTACGCCATCAATTTTAAAGCTTGCAACTCCATATTGGTGATATACCGGCAATCTTGCAGTGCTTGTTTGCATTTCAAAAGGTTTGCCGATTTTTACCTTAAAATTAGCCATAATTCTATAGCTGGGGTCTACAACAAAATAGTGAAGGCCTTCGAATGCATTTATTTCTTTTTTAGGCAAGATGGAAGAAGTAGAATCCGAAAAAATTGAGTCCGTTTCGGCTCTCTTTTCTAATTGTGATGTGACATAATCATCTTGACAATAAGCAAATAACGTCAGCGACATTGCAATTAACAGAATTATTAATCTTCTCATTCTTCTATCATTTCTTGAGTCTGAAATAAGTCCTTAACAGAATCTGGACGCTCCTTTTCCTTTTCCTCCTGAATACCTAAAAAGTACGCTAGAGTTGGTCTCTTTGCTGGAAACCATACAAAATTTGGCAACTTCTTTTTATCAGCAGGAAAATCAGTTACAGGATAAAATCCACCTTTAGGGCTTTCGTAATACCGCACATCTGCAACGGTGTTATCCTCAACGTATATCATCATATCGCTGCAAACCATGTGATTGACCCCAGTATAAGTTGAGTCCTCTTCTTTTACATAGTATACGCTTTGCCCATTGCCTTGCACGTTTACTTTACTCAATTTGTTTGACTTAAAATACGCTGTCATATCAGTCCCGTCAATTTGATTGAATGCCTCAGGTTGTACGACTGAAACGATGAATGCTTCTTCAATTACTTCCAACCTATTTAGCTCTCCGTTCTTCCTATAAACAATCAACGTGTCCCCAGTAATTTGATTCTCTTCGGTCCACAAAATTGGTAACCCAAGCATGGATATGGTTGAATCGGTAAAGGAGTATATTAATGAATCCGAAACCCCTTGCATGTCTGATTTATAAATCTTCGTATTATAAAACGCAGATAGCCTTCTAATTCCCGAGGTATCTGACACATCAACCAAAGTATCTGCCTTTACGTATAAACTATCATCTTCAAAGTATTTAATAGCAAGTGGCTCTCCCGTAATCACTGTCTTTCCAATCTTTCTATACGAAATACCGTATTGACCTTCTATCTTGATTTGTTCAACAGTATCTACAAGCGTTATATTTCTGAAAGCTTGCCCAATTCCAGAATTTCGATTGTACAAAAGACTGTCAGCTATGAGTTTGTTGTCCTTTCCCTAGATCCACGCTCCTTTGCTAAACTGGCTCGTGTTTTGCAACGTATTGTACCAACCATAACGGCAAAATATAGTGTTCTCCTCGCTGTAGATATATGTAGGGCCAAAAAAATAAGCCACTTTAGAAACTGTATTGTAACTCAAAGTATCGCTTTTCATTTGATACTCTGGATTAATCAATGACACACTGTCTTTGAAAAAAAACGTTTTACTTCTGCTATAATATCTGCCCTGTCTACTAGTTAAACGATCAGCCCCGTTCACAATCTTACCTCCGTTTGTATAAAACGCCGTTTTTGCCTCTACATCATACTGAACCATATCCGTTGTTAGCTGCATTTCTTGGTCACGTAACCGTACATTGTCACTAACGTAAGCTAGCTTTTTGTCACCATCATATTCCAAGTAGTCACCCCACAAGTTGAACGTGTCTCTTTGTCTTATATAAATATTCCCATATGCCTTTATTTTGTTGTCCTTCCTATAAAAATAGGCACTATCGCAATTCATAAGCACCTGGTCTTGTTTAAATCGAACGTTACCCTTTACACGTTCAGCATCCACAAATTCTTGATCATATTCTATGACATCTGCTCCTATTAGTTCAATCGTACTTTGGGCATTGCAAAGCATCGTCCCGCAAAAAAGGAGCAAGATTGGAGCAAGTATTATTTTCCTGTGAAAGGGTTTTATTACCGAGTTGGGTATCATAGATTTGAAACGTAACAAAAATAATGCAAGAAAGGCTTGGACATATCTTATTTGACGAGGGATTGATAAAAAAAACCGACCGAATCATTTGTGCGGTTAGTGGAGGTGCTGATAGTATCCTAATGACACATCTTTTTAACCTTCTCGGCGTTCAAGTTCTTGTAGCCCATTGTAATTTTATGTTACGTGGAACCGAAAGCGATGACGACGCACAATTTGTTCAAGATTTTTGTTCTGCGCAGGGCTTGAAATTCGTTAGTAAGTCGTTTGACTCAACTTCCATAAGCCGTACCCAAAAAAAATCAATTCAAGAAACTGCTCGTATTCTTCGCTACGAATGGTTTGAGGAAATTCGCAATGAACAAGATTACAATTTCATTGCAACGGCACACAACTTGTCTGACAATGCTGAGACTTTATTAATCAATCAGTTACGTGGCACTGGCTTGGATGGTATAAAAGGAATTCCTTCAAAAAGAGATGCAATCATTCGTCCAATGCTCACCTTTAGCAGTAGCGATATAAGGCATTATGCTAATCAACATAATGTCAAATTTCGTGCCGACAGCAGCAACCAATCGGACAAGTATTTACGAAATGCTATTCGTTTAAATATTGCTCCTCATTTATTCAGTATTGAGCCATCGTTCGAACAAGTATTCAAGGAAAATGCAACGAAGTTTTCAGAATCTGCGGACCTATTGGATGCCTTTGTCGCCAAGTTCAAAAACGCCAATGTGAGATCAAAATACGGCCAGTTGTACATTCCAATTGACAGTCTTTTGAGTTATCCACATCCACATATTATCCTGTCCAAATTACTGTCCACGGCTCATTTCGATTTCAACCAACTGAAACAGATATTAGACACCAAAACTGTTGGAAAATTCATTGAGTCAGAAAGTCACACCTTACATTATGATCGATCCAATCTGGTTTTCCAATCGAAAGAATTAATTCAACACGCTGACGTAATCGTCAAAGCAATTGACACTTACGGACATGGCAACCATAGTATTCAGGTTTCGAAAATCAAGTGTGGTGAAGTTTCTATACCCCTATTAAAAAACGAAATTGTACTAAATATTGACTTAGATACTGACTCTCTTCAAATCCGGTCTTGGCAACAAACTGACAGGATTCATCCTTTTGGTATGGACGGCAGCAAATTGGTAAGTGATGTGCTTATCGACAATAAAATCCCACAACCGCTTAAATCATCAATACCAATTTTCACTGTCAACAACCACATATGTTGGATTGCGGGACTTTGCTTTTCCCACGCATTTAAGGTCGATTTTGAGAACATGAACCCGGATCATAACCTGATTCATATTTCACTTTTAGAGGGGTAATGTAATTCATTACTTATCCTTAAGTAGGTGCTTGAATTGCTTTCTCACCTTTTGAACTTTAGGCCCCACCACTGCAGAACAATACGGTTGTTTTGGATTATTATCTAGGTAGTTTTGGTGATAGTTTTCTGCTGCATAATATGTTGGGACAGCCGAAATCTCGGTCACAATAGGGTTTGGCCATAAACCACTTGTATCTGTAGCACTTTTACTTGCTTCGGCTACTTGTTTTTGAGTTTCATTGTGGTAGAAAATAACAGAACGATATTCAGTCCCTTCATCGCCACCTTGCCTGTTAAGCGTAGTTGGGTCATGAGAATGCCAAAATATCTCCAACAAAGTTTCAAATGAAATAATTGAGCTATCAAACCAGATTCTCGCTACTTCGGCATGACCTGATCTTCCAGAGCATACTTCTTTGTACGTTGGATTTTCACTGTCTCCTCCAGCATAGCCAGATTCAACTTTATGAACCCCTTTCATTTGCTGAAAAACTGCTTCCACACACCAAAAACAACCAGCACCAAAAGTGACGGTATCTAACTGTACGTTATTCGAAACTTCCATCATATTTTCTTTTTCATCTTGATTAGATTTCTCGCTCTGAGCACATCCAAAGAACGGCAAAAGCAAAAGAAATGGAACAATCGATTTTATCATTTGTTTCATGCTATTTTTTTAGGGACTTAAATTTTATCGAAACAGAATTCACACAGTGTCGAGTGTTCTTATCGGTCAATTGCTCTCCCTCAAAAACATGCCCCAAATGTCCATTGCACGTCGTACAAATTATCTCTGTTCTCCTTCCATCTGAGTCTAATTTACGGGTAACCATACCCTCTATTTCAGCATCAAAACTTGGCCAGCCGCAATGACCGTCAAATTTATCTTCACTCCAGTATAGCGGCGCATTACAACGTCGACACGTATATATGCCGTCAGCCTTATGATCGAAAAACTCTCCAGAAAAAGCCCGTTCGGTCCCTTTTTGAGCTATAATATAATTTTCGAAGTCATTTAGGTCGTTATATGGTTTGAATGCTGAACCGCCTTTTATGTCGAATACCGAAGACAAAAAGGTAGACTTTATCACAGCGGGTTC
Source organism: bacterium (assembly GCA_047639155.1). Lineage (GTDB taxonomy): Bacteria > Bacteroidota > Bacteroidia > NS11-12g > UBA9320 > UBA987. The sequence goes on along the minus strand of JBLING010000067.1, from coordinate 1,101 downwards.
TACAAAGTCGCTAAAATCTTGACTAGACCATACTTTAAGAACTTGTTGATTCTGATCAAGTAACAGCGCATATTGATGTCCATTACTCTCTATTTTACTTTGTGTAAACGCTTCCCATGTGCTGGGGATTGTTATAGAAGAATCAATCGTTTTTAAGATTGAATGACCATCATTTTTGTAATATAAAACACTTTGATTTGATGGGGGTATTTCTCCTGAAGTAATAACCACTACTTGCAGTCCAAATGCCCCAAGTGCCACAGCCATTGCATGATAGTGCTGCACTACTTTGGCATAAATCGCGTCATTGAAGTCGCCCACAAAAGCTACAAATTTGGGTTTATTAGCGCCCCAACCTTCATTTTGTAACTCAAGATTTATAGCCCCTTGAGGAATCATGGTTTTGAAACTTTTTTGATAAAGATCATTTGACGCTTTAAACTCTTTTAGTCCATCCAACTCATTTGTAATTGAATCAATATCCGCTTTTAGGGATTTACTTAACTTCATTGGAACTTGTTCATTATTTGTTTCACTACTTTGCACACTACAATTCAGTAATAATAGTAAGGAAAAACCGACCACTATTGTTTTGTACATTGAATACTTCATACTTGTTAAACGATTTTTATGCTTAGTTGGTTTTGTATGATGATAACTGACAAGAAAAATTCGACAAACAAGCATATACTTAATCAGCTGCTATGACGGGCGTCATAAATGTACGGTGATTTTTTACAAAAGTGCAATTGAATTATAAAGTACCTTTGAATTGAGTAGAAAAGCATGAAAAAAATGAACTTTCACTAAAATTTCTATCTGTTTTTCAAACGGCTATTGATGGAATAATTCTTATTAGTTCCAGAGGTCTAATTGAAGAAGTGAATGATGCCGCTTTGAGTTTGTTTGGTTACACAAAAAAAGAGATCCAAGGCAAGAATGTTAATATCCTTATGCCTGAACCCCACCACACCCAACATGGTGGATATCTGCATAATTATCTTATCTGATTCTCCGTAAATATACCAGAATGTAGATTGGCTGCATTAATGGGCAATAGTTTTGTTGAAAAATAAGAACTATGAACCTATTAAATTTTAT
>JBLING010000066.1:0-10129 GCA_047639155.1 bacterium | reverse complement strand
CAGGAATAGGGGCACGAAGTTTACAAGAATGCTTGCTACTTCAAATAAAGAGTCGCGCCAAGTATAAAAACACAGCCATCACCAAGCTAGCGGAAAGCATCATCGAAAATCACATGGAGGATTTTTCCAAAAAGCACTATACACGCTTGATGAAAAAACTAGATGTGACGGAAGACTTTCTAAAAGAATCTATAACCTTTATCTCTAAATTAAATCCCAAACCTGCCGGAAGCGGCAGTGGCGGAAGACAAACCGACTACATTATTCCCGACTTTATTGTAAAAGAAGCATACGGCGAATTAGAGGTGGAACTGAATAACAGAAACGCACCAGTGCTTAAAGTTTCTGCTGATTTTATGGAGACCTTAAAAGGGTATGAAAAGTCAAAGAATCCAGACAAAGGAACCAAAGACGCAGTCCAATTCATAAAACAAAAGTTAGACAGTGCCAAGTGGTTTGTGGATTCAGTTAAGCAACGACAAAATACACTTTTGGTAACGATGAGGTGTATAGTTGAAATACAAAAGAAATACTTCATGTCTGGTGATGAGACGCACCTCAGGCCAATGATATTAAAAGATATCGCGGAAAAAGTGCATTTAGATGTTTCTACAATTTCAAGGGTTGCCAGCAGTAAATACGTCGAAACCGATTTTGGTATTTTTTTACTGAAACATTTTTTCTCGGAAGGAATTGTAACGAGCAGTGGGGAAGAGGTAAGTAACAAAGAGGTTAAAAAAATATTGAGCAAAGCCATTGATGCTGAGAACAAACAAAAGCCTTTAACCGATGGACGACTTCAAGAATTGTTGAAAGAAAAGGGATACAACATTGCGAGAAGAACAGTTGCGAAATATCGTGAGCAACTCAATATACCGGTTGCACGACTTCGAAAAGAACTCAAGTGACACAGAAACTAGCCAAATATGTTTCCTTAGTCTTCCATCCCATATTTGTTCCTATCTATGGCGTGTTTGCTATTGCCACTTTTCATCTGGTTGTGGCTTCAAAGTTAAATGCTCAGCCAAAGGCACTTTTACTATCTATGTATTGCGTGCTTTTGTCAATTCTGCCTCTTTTGGGGGTCATGTTTCTTTTGAATAAATATAAGATTGAGGAGTTGTCAAGCATTTCACTTTCAGAAAGACGAATGGCCGCATGGGCGCTTTGTCTGATTTACGCATTAGAGTTCTGGTTTTTAGATAATTATTTCTTTCACTCTTTTTTACGCTTGTTTGTCTTAGCATTGTGTATGAGCTCAGGTGTATTGGCCATATTGTCTTCTTTTAAAAAGGTGAGTTTTCACGTGTTTGGATGGTCGGGTCTTTTGGTTCTAATGTACGTTTTGGGTGTTAAAAACAGCCCTACCTTTATATACTTAATTTTAGCTGTTTTATTGGTAACAGGACTGGTCGCAAGTGCTAGACTTACTTTAAAAGCGCATACAAAACAAGAGGTGTATTTGGGATTTATTTTTGGTTTAATATGTAATATCGCAGTTTATTTATTTTTCGATGGAAGGGTTTAATAGTATATCATATGTGGTTGAAGGAGGTATAGCGCAAATCACGCTAAATCGTCCGGATGTTTTTAATGCTTTTAACGACGAACAGAGTTACGAGCTTCAAGATGCGCTTAAGCAAGCGAAACGAGATAAGCAGGTTAGGGTAATTGTCCTTACGGGTGCTGGCAAAGCGTTTTGTAGCGGTCAAGACTTAAAAGCAATTGCTGGTTCAAAAAATCGATCGCTGCGTGATTCGTTAGACAAGAGGTATAATCCAATCATCAAAGCAATGCGTTCAATGCCAAAACCAATTATTGGTAAAATAAATGGTGTTGCAGCAGGTGCAGGATGTTCTTTAGCACTAGCGTGCGACTACGTTATTGCATCAGAGTATGCAAGTTTTATTGAGGTATTTATAAATGTTGGATTGGTTCTCGACTCTGGTTCAAGTTATTTTTTACCAAGAGTAGTTGGTAGTGCTAGAGCTTTTGAAATGGCCACGATGGGGTCAAAGGTTAAAGCTGCTCAGGCGCTAGAATGGGGTATTATCAATAAGGTAGTTCCAGCTGATGAATTGGATTCTGCAACAAACGAAATTGCCGCCTATTACGAGAATGCTCCAACAAAGGCTGTAGCTTTAATGAAGCAAATGATTAATAAATCATTCCACTCTGATTTAAACGAAATGCTCGAATATGAAGCATGCTGTCAGGAGATTGCGGGAAATTCATCAGACTACAAAGAAGGGGTGTCGGCGTTTAATGAAAAACGAAAACCTACCTTTACAGGTAATTAAATCATAAATATTTCTTATAGAATACCATTATCTTTGAGGTATGCGTTTTGTAACTCTATTCGTATTTCTTAGCGTTTTTGGATCAATCTTCGGCCAAGAGTTTGAACCTTGTAAAACAGTACAATATATTGATGCTTTAAACAATCAATATCCAGGGCTGAAACAACATATTGACGACGTTTATAAACACAGCATTGAACGTACCAATGCATTGGCCAATTCACATGGCAAAGAATTCCCAATTGACACCACATATGTCATTCAACTCGTTTTTCATGTCGTTTGGAAAAATGAAGAAGAAAACATTGACGCAATACATATTCAAGAACAGGTTGACATGCTTAATGCCAGCTTTAGTCGGCAAAATGCAGATACAGTAAATACCCGGGATGTTTTTAAACCAGTTGCTGGAAGCGCTCGAATTCGTTTTGAACTTGCAACAGTTGATCCGTTTGGTAACCCGACAACAGGGATTACCCGAACACAAACAAGTGTTATTACTTTCAATACGAACAATAGAGCAACTACGTATGACTTTGTGAAGGAAACTTCAAGAGGCGGTATGGATTCATGGGACACAAAACGTTATTTGAATGTTTGGGTTTGTAACTTGGATTATACAACAGGGCAACTCGGTTTATTTGGTTACGCTTTCCCACCAACAGGAGCAGAGTTTTGGCAAAACACCACTTCATTTGCTTCAGAAAAGAAACAAGGTGTTGTTTTGCATTACGAAATTGTCGGTCCAAATAATCCGTCAAATCTAGACCCTGCAATTTATACCAACGAGAAAACTGCCGTACATGAGTTTGGCCATTTTTTGGGCTTGCGTCATGTTTGGGGAGATGCTCGGTTCAACGGCTGTTCAGTAGATGACTACATTGATGACACGCCAAACGCGGTTGCTGCATCACGAGGTTGCCCAATAGGGGCCAATACGTGTAATACCGATAATTTACCTGATCAGGTCGAAAACTACATGGATTATGGTAGTGACAACTGTGCCAATATGTTCACGAAGCAACAGGTGGCTGTGATGCGTTACAATTTAGTTACGCTAAGAGCCGGCTTGGCAGTTGCGGAAGTTCAGTATAAGCCAATACCAGAGGTGACGGACTTAAACTTGTATCCGAATCCAGTAACATCAAGTCTGAAGTTCTTCTCTGAAGAAATATTTGATCAATATATTACGATAACCCTTATTAATTATTTGGGACAAGATGTTCAAGTGGTGAAAAGATACAAATCGGAATACATTGTAGAATTCGATGAACTGGGCGTTGCGAATGGTAGTTATCGAATTAAGTTGGAATCAGAAGATGGAGCTCTAAACCTTAACTACTTCTATCCATTTATCATTTTAAAGGAGTAAGCCTTTTATCTTAGTAACACACCCTTATTTCTTGTTCTGTATTGTTAACACATTTTAGTTAATGTTTTGAAGTGCTTTGTAATGCTCACATTATCAGTGCGTTGCATTATTAAAACGTATGGTTGGATTTTCACATAATCTAACCAATTCCGCATTTTGATGGGGTAAAACCCTGATTTTCACAACTTTCAAATTTCGTCTACTACGCTTTTACGTCTTTGTTTGTACCATGTTGATTTACCCTAGTTAGGTGATCGGCAGTACAATAGATTAAAAATAGGTTTATGAAAAAATGTAGACTGTGCTTCGTTTTAGTAGTGTTGTCAGCAATTCTTGGATTTGCACCCCTAGCTGAAGCACAACCATGTTATTCGGGTTTTACCTATCGTGTTCCAATCGCAATTGACAACAGCAAAAGTGCATTGTTGGAGGAATATGAGATTAAGATTAGCATAAACTCAGCTGCATTAATATCGACCGGTAAAATGCGCTCATTGGGTCAAGACATCCGATTTCTTGATAAACAAGGTAATGAACTCAATTACTGGATAAAAGATGGTACGATAAATACATCTTCAACAACCATTTGGGTTCAAGCTGATTCAATTCAGAATTATTCGAAAGATACTATTTACCTCTACTATGGTAATGGGTCTGCTGGGGCTAAAAGTGATTCTAAAGCCACTTTTCAGTTGGTTGAGGAATTCAATGGTTCGACGTTGAGCTCGTCTCTTTGGGGAAGCTGTGGTTCAGGAACAGTTGGATTGTCGGGTGGTAAATTACGTTTAACCTCGAATTCAACCACTGCTAGTATATATGCAAAATCGAGTATCAATGGACCTATCATTGTTGAATTAGAAGGTGTTTCTACCTCTGGTGGAACTGCTGTTGTGGGTCAACTTAATAACTCTGATAAAGGTTATGCCATGGTGCATGATGGCACCAATATGCAATTGGCAACACTTTCTGGAGGTACTTCTTGTATCGCCACAACTGGATATGGATCAACCAACACAACAGGTGTTACAGGTGATTGGACGTTTGTTTGGAGTGGTTCTTCTCAGGAAGCTACTTGGGCGGGGCAAACACTAACGTCTGCGAATACGACCTATACAATGAGTAATCAATCAAGGATTACGATTGCAAATATCGGTACGTATGGTACCCTAAACATAGACTACTTACGGATACGTAAATACGCAAGCATCGAACCGGGGATTAGTGTTGGCGGTGAACAAAATATGAACTACAACTTAACTGCAACCTACTCTTCGCCACTTTGTGCTGGAGGCGATTTGCAATTAAGTGTTAACACGGTTGCGGGAGCAATGTATAAATGGACTGGTCCAAATTCTTTCAAGTCTATTTTGCAAAACCCACAAATTACAGGAGTGAGCACATCAGACGCCGGACGATATGATTTAACTGTGGAGATCCCATCTGGATGTGCAAGTAAATCAACATCTGTGAACGTCAATGTCTCTCCAAAGGCAGTGGGAGGTACCGTTAGTGGTACTCAAACTGTTTGTTCAGGATCAAACACAGGGGTAATTTCTTTAAGTGGCCAAACTGGTAATGTTGTTCGATGGGATTCAGCGAGCAGTTCAACTGGGCCATGGAAGTCAATCGCAAATACAAGCTTAAACCAAACCTACAATAACCTAGTAACAACCACATATTTTAGAGCAATCGTGGGTAATGGCAACTGTTCGATCGACAGCTCTTCGGTGGCTGCTATCACTGTCACTCCTCCTTCTAAAGGCGGATCAGTTTCAGGGGCAACAGGTGTTTGTGCGGGATCAAATTCAGGAACAGTTACTGTTTCTAGTCATATTGGAAATGTCCTAAAGTGGCAATTCAGTACAAATGGAAATTTGTGGAATAACATCGTAAATAAAGGAACAACGCAATCCTATACCAACCTATCACAAACCACGTATTATAGAGCGGTTGTACAAAACGGGAACTGTAACATCGCCTATTCCAATCCTGCTAAAGTTACTGTGGATGCAACCACAGTTGGTGGTTCTACCTCTGGCACAGTCACAGTTTGTCCGGAAGGCAATAGTGGTTATGTAATACTGAACGGTAATGTTGGAGATGTAACGCGATGGGAAATGACAAGCCCGGGTTCAAGTTTATGGACTAAAATTATGAATACAAGTGATAGTCTGTGGTATAAAGATTTAACAAAATCAACCGTGTACAGAGCTGTTGTTCAAAATGGTGCTTGTAACATTGAAGTATCTGGAAATGAAACTGTAACGGTTTTATCCAAATCAAACGCAGGCACAATAATCGGTGCAAAAGAAGTTTGTGAGACAGGAAACAGCGGCCGCTTAACACTGAACGGTATTACTGGAAACATCTTAAAATGGCAGTCACAATCCAATGGAGGAAGTTGGACAGATATCTACAGTACCAAAGCAACACATGATTGGTACAACTTAGCTGACACAACTACATATCGAGTTGTAGTGTCCAATAGTGGGTGTAACTCTGATACTTCTTCGACAACTACTGTTTTGGTAAATCCAAGATCGGATGGAGGATATATTTCTGGAGTTGACGCGGTTTGTGCAGGTACAAACACTGCAACTCTAAACGCTAAAGCATTGGTTGGAGGAGTTGCTGAATGGCAAACATCTACCAATGGATATGCCCCGTGGGTTTCAATGTCTTCATCAGCAAGTACAACATATGACATTAGCAATCTAACCAACACAACATATTACCGTACAAAGGTAAAAAGTGGTGTATGCGCTGCAGAATACTCTGCTACTAAATCAGTGGAAGCTACCAAAGTCAGCAACGCTGGCACAGTAGTGAAAAATCTTGAGTTGTGTGAAGGCATAAACTTTGGAGTTATTAAAGTGACCGGAACTACTGGTTCTGTCGTGAAATGGCAGTCAACTGGATCTGCTACTGGAACATGGTCAAACGAAAACATAACAACCACAACATTTGAAGTTCAAAACATTTCGAGTAATCTATATTTAAGAGCGATAATCAAAAATGGTGTTTGTTCAGCAGATACGTCGAAAGTAGCAATCGTTGAGGTATCCAAAAAGAGTAATGCGGGTAACATTTATGGCAACGACCAATGGTGCTCAGAAATCAATGCAGGTATTCTTGAGTTAAAAGATTTGACTGGAGATGTATTGTATTGGGAAGAGTCGGAAACAGAAGGCGCAACCTGGAATAAGGTTGTAACCAATTCAACTACGTATTATTATAAAAACATAAGTTCTTCTACCCAATATCGAGCGGTTGTTCGAAACGGGGTGTGTAGTGATGCAACAAGTCAAATAGTTAAAGTGGATATTTCGGAGGTATCTAAATCCGGTACACTTGTTTCAGATCAAAATGAAGTTTGTCAAGCAATCAATATCGGTACAATCCAATTAATGGATTACAAAGGAGATATTGTGGATTGGGAGCGATATAGCCGAGTAAAAGATCAATGGATATCTGCTCAAAATCAGGGTGACCGTCAAGGCTTTTATAATATTACAGAGCCATTGATATATCGTGCAATTGTTAAAAATAACTTTTGTGACGCGGATACAAGTGAATCCATCATGATCGCAGTTTCTACTATATCAGTAGGTGGAACTTTAAGTGGCGATATTGAAGCTTGTCAAGGCATTGGCTTCTCGGAGTTGACGGTTCACGATTACACAGGGGAAACAATCATATGGCAAAAGAGCCAGTCTTCTCTCGGTCCTTGGAATGACCTAACTGAAAAATCAGACAAACTGCGAATTGAAAACAAAGGTGCTTCAGCGTTTTATCGAGTAAAAGTAAAAAGCGGAGTTTGTGCTTCGAACAATAGCAATATGTTACTTCATACCATTTACAAGCCAACAATTTCTGGTGAAATTATTGGAGGAGGAGATATATGTAATGGCGGTAATAATGGTGTCCTTGAACTTATTGGGTATAACGGTAAGGTGTTGGATTGGGAACAGCTTAAAGAAGACGGATCTTGGGAGCCAATCGGATTTGATGGTGATTTATATTGGTATGAAAATATTAAGACATCAACCGCGTTTAGAGCCTTCGTTCAAAACGGTACATGTGCCGCAGATTATTCTGCATCAGAAAGCATTGAAGTTCATCCTTTGCCACAAGTTGGATTTGATTCCGATAATTTATGTGAAGACCAGTTGGCGAGTTTTACAAATACGAGTTTTGTAAGTGAAGGGAGTATTAAAGACGTTAATTGGATATTCTCTGATGGGTTCACAACAGTAGAGCAAGCATTTGACAAGGTGTTCCAATTGCCAGGCAAGTTTTATGTGAACTTAACAGCAACAACAGATATGGGCTGTAAAAAGTCAATCACCAAAGACATTGCTATTGGAGAAACACCAAAGGCATTGTTTAGAATCAACAATGGAGTATCACCACAAACGGGTTGTAAAGATGCTATTGTACAATTTGAAGACTTAACCGTATTTTCAAGTCCTTCGGATTTGGATTACTCTTGGGACTTTGACAATGGGCAAACTGTTTCTGGCGCGAATCCAGAAATGTTGTTTACTAAATCTAGAAACAACAGAATCAAATTGACGGTATCGACAAGAAGCAATTGTATTGACTCTTATACAGCTGATTACTTGGTACTGGATGAAATCAAACCTAAGGTGGGTGAGGACATAGTGACTAGTCTAGGAATAGGCACTCAACTTCATGCAACAGGTAGTGTTTCATATCAGTGGGAACCAGCACAGTTTTTGACGAATCCAGCCATTGCGAACCCAATCGCAACAGTTACTGAAAACACACAATTTGTAGTTACAGGAACGGATTATTACGGTTGTAAAAGCAGGGATTCAATCTGGGTGAACGTAACTGAAGATTATAGAATTATCCCGAACAACGTGATCACTCCAGATGGTAACAACGAAAACGATGTATGGGTAGTTAGAAATTTAGAAAATTATCCGAATAACCAAGTCACTGTCTTCGACAGGTGGGGCCGAGAGGTTTATGGACAAGCGGGTTATGCGAATGATTGGGGTGCGACAAATTATAGCGGTCATCTATTGATGGACGGAACATATTACTACGTCATTGAATTTCCTGAAACAGGGAAAGTTATGAAGGGTGCAATTACAGTAGTTAGAAACAAATAATAGGTACAACGATGAATTTAAGAAAAGCTTTTACCGTATTAATTTTCGTTGGTTTAACAGTTAGTAGTTCTGCTCAGCAGATTCCTTTGGTAAACCACATGTATGTCAATAATTATTTGATGAACCCAGCATACGCCGGGGATAAGGGGACAAACTTGTATCTCCTAAATCGCCTGCAATGGGCCGATGTTGAAGGTGCACCAGAAACCTTTGTTGCATCAATAGATGGAATGGTAGGAAACACGAATCTAGGTTACGGATTAATGATAATGAACGATGTTACCAATATCGTTGGCAAATCTGGAATCTTTGGGACGTATGCATACAAACTGCCTTTGAGCGACAAAACGCAACTTTCATTTGGACTGTCAATTGGGTATGAACAGAATAAAATATTATTCGACCGAGTAAACGCCTCTAACCCAGTGGAGATTACACTAATAAATAACATTGAAGATCAGTCGAATGTTGATGCCAACGCTGGTATAGTGCTTACTCATGAGAATTTAAGCATAGGTGTATCATCGTATCAATTGTTTGCCAACAGAAACGGTTTTCAAGATGAATCGACTCAGGCGAATTACGTATACTCCTTTATGAGACATTACGTTGCCAATGTTGGGTACCGAATCGAAATAGAAAAAGACATGCTTTATTTGGATCCACAGGTTGTAACTCGTTTTGCAAATGAGATAGATCCTCAAACAGACTTTAACTTGATGCTAAATTGGGCTGATATGGCTTGGGTTGGCGCTGGTTATAGAACCAATTATGGCGCTAACTTTATGGCAGGTGGTGTACTGGCAACAAAGCTTGTAGGAAGTTATTCTTATGGGAGAAGCGTCGGGCGAATCGAAAAACTGAGCGCAAACTCACATGAAATCACCATTGGATACAAGTTTAATGGCATCATGAATAAAAAAGACGTTGACAAGGATGGCGTTTACGATGCAATCGATAAACAACCAAATACACCAGAAGGATGTGAAGTTGATGGTTATGGTGTAGCCTTAGACGGAGATATTGATGGCGTTCCAAATTGTTTAGATCAAGAATTGAATACGCCACTTGGCGCTCAAGTAGATGTCAACGGAGTTGCGAAAGACGATGACGCTGACGGTGTAATCAATTTGTATGATCGAGAACCGAATTCACCAAAAGATTGCCCAGTAGACAAACTTGGCGTATCAATTGATACGGACATGGACGGTGTTTCTGATTGTACAGATATGCAGTTGAAAACGCCGCTAGGGGCTAAAGTAGATGCAAATGGTGTTGCATTGGATGCCGACAAAGACGGTGTTGCAGACTTATAT
>JBLING010000065.1:0-10135 GCA_047639155.1 bacterium | reverse complement strand
AACGCACCACAGTCAACGCAGCGATATAAGAGGATGATTTTAGGTCTTCCACTTCTTGCAGCGTAACTCCGTCAACAACTACAAAGTATTCAACAACTGCATCGTCTATAGATTGTAAATACGTAAGCGTTGTGTCTTTGGCTTCTTGCAGTGGTTTAAAAAAACACCGCTCTTTAAATTTCAATAAGGATTTGTATATGAATGCGGCTTTGTCTCTTTTGGCTGGTGACAGTCTTTCATTGCGACTACTCATTGCCAAACCATGAGGTTCACGTACAATTGGACACACAACCATCTGAGAGTCGATTTGAAGGCTTTTAATCAAGTAGTGGACCACTACAGTCTGTTGAAAATCCTTTTGCCCAAAATAAGCCCGTGTGGGTTTTACGATATCAAGAAACCTTTTTACAACTTTTGCCACGCCTTGAAAATGTCCAGGTCGCTGAGCTCCTTCGTGAATCAAATCCAATCCCTCCAGCTGAACATCGCTATCGTCAAAAGTTGTGCCATAGACCTGATCGACGCCAGGGTAAAACAAAATATCAACCCCAGCAGATTGCAACATGGTGATGTCGGCTTGAATTGGGTTCGGGTAGTTGTCCAAATCCGTTTTATCGTCAAATTGTTTTGGGTTAACGAAAACACTACAGACAACTGTATCGTTTTCCGACTTGGCACGTTCTAACAATGAATAATGACCAAAATGCAAAGCACCCATGGTTGGAACGAAGCCAATTGTTTGGCCTTCGACCTTACATTTTAAGAGCGCTGCGTGCAGTAAATCAGACGAGTGGAATATAAACATATACAAAAAAAATACTTAAGATACAAGTAGAACATCGCGCAAATTTGCCGATAATAGGCGGTATCTTTGCAGTCGCATTATAGTAAAAACACAGTTTATTTATGGAAAACAACAGAAAAAAAGTTTTATTCATTTCATCAGAGATGAGTCCTTTTTTAGAAAGTAACGCGTTGTCAGACATTGCCCGTATGTTGCCACAGGCGGTTCAAGAGCAAGACAATGAAGTAAGAATTCTCGTTCCTCGTTTCGGCGTTATTAATGAAAGAAGAAACAGACTTCACGAAGTTGTTCGTCTTTCAGGAATGAATATAACTATCGATGATAACGACAATCCCCTTACCATTAAGGTTGCTTCAATTCCAAATACAAAAATGCAGGTGTACTTCTTAGATAATGAAGATTACTTCCACCGCAAAAGTGTATATGGAGATGCAGACAATGAATTTTTCGCAGACAATGACGAAAGAACAATTTTCTTTTGCAAAGGGGCACTTGAAACTGTTAAGAAATTGGGCTGGTACCCTGACATCATTCATTGTCATGGTTGGATGACATCTTTAATTCCACTCTATTTAAAAACGATTTACAAAGACGAGCCAGTTTTTGAAAACGCTAAAATTGTATATAGTGTATTCGATAATGAATTTCAAGCTTCTTTGGGAGAAGACTTCTCTAGAAAAGCAAGTTTAAATCACATTGAAGACAATGAAATGAAGCCGTTTGCAAACGCTGATTGTACAAGTATGTATATTGGTGCTATAACGCATGCAGATGCTGTAGTTAAATGTCAAGAGTCTTTATCTCAAGAGGTAATAGACCATTTACAAAATGATAAAACGAAACCGGTATTGGAACACAGAGGCGACAACATCGCTGAAGAGTACACCGAATTCTATGACGCGATATTGTCTCAAAATTAAAAATAAGGCTGTCCAAAGGGCAGCCTTATTACTTTCTATCCTTGTTGTTTCCTTAGCCTCTTGCAAAAAAGCAACAGAAGAGATTGCGGTAGATTTTATACCTAAAGGAAATATTCATGGAAGCTTTGTGTCAGATTCATTTGACATTAAAGCATATACGATTCGTGAAGATTCCTTAAAAATAGATTCACTTCGATCCAACATCCTTGGAGCAATTAATGACGCCTCTTTCGGGAAGAGTTCAGCAAGTTTGTATACCCAAATCTTGTTACGTGAAATTAACGTCAACTTTGGGACAAACCCCGTAATTGATTCCGTGGTTTTGTCGCTGGCTAAAGACATGGGTGTCCCGTCTTATGGTCATGCCAACTCTTCGTTAGATCTTGACATTTTTAGAATGGATGAGCTTATCGAAAAGGAAAAAAAATACTATTCAAACTATATTCCTGCAGTTGGCGACAAAATTGGCAGCTGGACCGGGACAATAAATGCCACGGATACGGCGTGGTTCATCGAGGACGGTAATCTTAAATATCAAACAAACGTCCTTCGTATCCCGTTAGACAACAGTTTTGGTGAAGATTTTTTCACGAATGGGCAGTTTGGCAGCAATGAAGTCTTCCTCAACTACCTCAATGGAATTGCTTTGATACCTAATGTTAGCACGTTAGCAACAGATGCTGGTGCCATCATTGGTATTGACAAATCATCTGATGAATCAAAACTTGTAGTTTATTACAATGGCGGTTTAAGAAAAGAGTTTGAAATTAATTCTGAATCACAAAACATCTCTATGTATCAGATAACTGATCAAAATATTGATATTCAGAATCAATTTAACAACCCTGGAACACATTTTAATGAGACGTATGTTCAGAGTATGGCTGGTTGTAAAACAAGAATTGAGATATCTGATTTGTTAAAGTTAGTCCAAGACGGCGAAGGTATCGTCATCAACGAGGCTAAACTTACTTTTTCGGTACAAGACAACAGTACTTCAGACGCTTATGAGGCGCCTTCACGAATGTTGCTCCTACAACCGTCAGAAACAGATGGCTCAAATGCTTTTGTGATTGACCTGATTGACGTACTATTCCCGCCATCACAATCATGGGTTGGATACACCAATTACGGGGGTGGATACAATGCCGACGATAATACATATTCATTTGGCATAACGAGACATTTGCAACTTCTCCTAGATTCGTACCTTAACAGTGGAGAAGATAACAACAGAGGTTTCTATTTGATTATCCCATCAGACAACCCAATGACACCGAGTAGGGTAATCTTAAATACAGACACCAACAGTTCAAATAAAAATATCCAGTTAAAAGTAACCTACACCAAACTTTAATTAAATCTTGGTGTTTAATTTGCAAATAAGAACAGAGCGTTGACTGATATACCTAAATACAAATTGGCAAGTCGACAATGGAAATCTAAAAATACCATTATCGATGTTAAAGGTTGCCAAATAGGTGGGGATGAATTATTCCTAATCGCTGGCCCTTGTGCTGTAGAATCAGAGGATCAAATTGATCAAATAGCCGCTTATATTAGTGGGTTAGGTGTAAAATTCTTAAGAGGTGGTGCATTTAAACCACGCACCTCTCCGTATAGTTTTCAAGGGTTACAACATACCGGATTAGATTTATTAAGACAAACGGCGAACCAATACAATCTTGGCGTAATTACTGAGGTAATGGATTTGAGCTTGTTAGATACAGTTTATCCTTACACAGATATCATCCAAATTGGATCCCGAAACATGAAGAATTATCATTTCCTGAAAGAAATTGGAAAAACAGATAAACCAATCATGTTAAAACGTGGAATGGATGCAACAATTGAAGAATGGCTTTTAGCTGCTGAATATATCTTACTTGGAGGCAACGAGCGTGTTATATTATGCGAAAGAGGCATCCGAACATTTGATACGAGTAGTCGTAACACCTTGGATGTTGCAGGAATCGCACTCGCTAAGCAGCTGTCTCATTTACCCGTTATATCAGATCCTAGCCAGGCAACTGGCAGCAGAGAATTAATCAAATCTGCTAGTTTAGCATCTATTGCAGCAGGTGCAGACGGCTTGATGATAGAAGTCCACAATGACCCAAAACAAGCGTTGTCTGATGGTCCACAGTCTTTATACCTAGATCAACTGAGAGATATGTTACCGGATTTCGCAAAAGTTGCGCATGCGGTAGATAAATCTTGCTCATGGAAGAATAAACACGAAATCGTAAACGTGTAGGATTCTTGCCGATATTAGAGATATTTCAATTTCCTTTGCAAAAATTTTAAACATGAAAGTAGCCCTAGTTGGAGCAACTGGTATGGTTGGCTCTGAAATGATTCGAGTGCTTGAAGAAAGTAATTTGTTCATTACGGAATTTATTCCTGTGGCAAGCGCCAAATCAATTGGGAAGCAAGTAATTCTCAACGGAAAATCCTATTCTTGTATCAGCCTTGAAGATGCTGTTAAAACTACTCCGGATATTGCTTTGTTCTCTGCTGGTGGCCATGTTTCATTGGATTGGGCTCCCAAATTTGCCGCGGTTGGAACATACGTAATTGACAATTCTTCTGCGTGGAGAATGGACAAAAACACGCCATTGGTTGTTCCAGAAATTAATGCTCATGTTATTTCGCCAAACCATCGCATAATAGCGAACCCAAATTGCAGTACGATACAACTTGTGATGGCGTTAAAACCAATTCACGTAAAATATGGTATAAAGCGATTGGTAATTAGCACATATCAATCCGTTTCTGGCACTGGATATAAAGCAGTGAATCAACTGAATGGAGAACGTACCGGAAAGGTTGAGGACATGGCTTACCCACACCAAATAGACAAAAACTGCATTCCTCACTGTGACGACTTTCTTGATTCGGGTTATACAAAAGAGGAAATGAAGATGGTTAACGAAACCAAAAAAATACTTGAAGACGATAGTCTTCGCATTACGGCCACAGCGGTACGCGTACCTGTTGATGGTGGTCATTCTGAGTCAGTTAATTTAGAGCTTCACAAGCCTTTTGAAATTGAAGATATTATCGACACACTTGCAAACATGCCTGGAGTCGTAATCCAAGATGATGTAAAGAATAACAAATACCCAATGCCGCTAATGGCAAAGGGCAAAAACGAGGTCTTTATAGGAAGAATTCGGAAAGATGACAGCGCAGACAACGCCTTTAACATGTGGATAGTCGCTGACAATCTAAGAAAAGGGGCTGCAACGAATGCCGTTCAAATTGCGGAATATATCACCGCGAATTATCTAATACAAAAAGAAACAACTGTTTAATACTTCACTATGCCCAACGGATTTTATAAGCTTAAAGTAGATAAAATTATACGAGAGACACCAGATGCGGTTAGCATTCGATTACTGGTTCCTCCGCCGCTGAAAGGAATGTTTATCTATAAAGCTGGTCAATACTTGACACTACATGCTATGATCAATGGCGAAGATGTTAGACGGTCTTATTCAGTGTGTAGCAGTCCGTATGAAGACGCTATGCCCACCGTTACTGTAAAACAGGTAGACGATGGCAGAATGAGTACGTTTTTAAACTCTGAGCTCAAAGAGGGTGATTTAATCGATGCCATGCCTCCTATGGGCAACTTTATTGTTGAGCCATTAAGTGATCGAACAAACCATTACATATTATTTGGTGGTGGGAGTGGTATAACGCCTTTGTTCTCAATTGCGCGAACCGTGTTGGGTAACGAACCGAACAGCCGCATTTCATTGGTTTATGCAAACAGAGACGAAAATAGTATCATCTTTAAAAATGCGATTTCAGAAATGGAACAAGCACAGGGTGACCGATTTAAAGCTGTTCATATTTTAGACAACCCAATTGGAGATTGGAACGGTTTGTCTGGGATGTTAAATACAATGAAGGTTACGCAATTGGCGAATCAATTGACAAACAATGCAACGGGAAATGCAGACTACTTTATTTGTGGCCCTTCAGGTTTAATGCAATTGGTTGAATCTACATTAGAAGGCATGCGCGTTGCTCCATCAAGAATACACTTAGAGTACTTTACAGCACTAACAAAAGAATCAACTGAAAAGAATTCTAACACAGACGAAGAGATTTCTGAAGGTGGGGATAAACAAGTTACTATTGACGTTTATGGAGATGAGCAAACCATTAATGTATCCCCAGACAAAACAATTTTAGAGGCAGCTCAAGACGCTGGTATGGATCCACCATTTTCCTGTACTGTAGGTGTGTGCACTACTTGTAGAGCCCGCGTTTTAAGTGGGAAAGTGAGTATGGATGAACGTGAAGGATTGAGTGATGCTGAAATTGAAGAGGGCTTTGTGTTGACTTGTCAAGCCCACCCGCTTACCAATGATGTTTCATTAAATTACGAATAGGACTATCCTACTCTTTTAGAAATTAAGGTCTCCCAACCTTCTTCAACTTTCTTTATTGATAAACCTTCGTCGTAGTATATACCATTGTCGATTTTAGGCACTTTGTAATCTTCAAAACCTTGTTCGCTTAAATAGCTTCTAAGTTCTGATATTTGATCGAAGAGCATTGTTTCTTTTCTCATTAAGGAAACAACTTCCTTCGGTATTACTTCATTTTTTATAGCCTGATTTCCTGCTGTTCTTATGGAATCACCCTTCTTATAATTCAACAACATCGCTTTAATGTCGACCAAGTACGCATCATCAATATCAGCTGGTACAGCTAGGGTTATGACCTTTTTGTCGTTTTTATTTAACCAAAATTGAGACCTACAGCTTGAACTACAAAAACGTGCATTCTTTCTGTTGGCTAAAAAAGCCGCAGCACAATTCTCACACACCAATTCTGTGGACTTATGATTGGTACGAAACCCTTTAGTTGTCCGAAACATTCCTAATTCTAACTGCATCTTAACGTTTATTTGATGCAACAAAGTTGACGAATATTACGCTGTTGTACAGGTTTAGCTTCCCACACTGTTCACAAATATGTACACAGTAAGTGGCTGATAAAGAAATTCTTAACTAGACTGACGCAAGAATGCTTTCAAACATAACCCGACCATGGGTATTGAAGAGTTTTTCGCTAGCCGCGCGTTCTGGATGTGGCATCATACCAAATACGTTGCGATTTCCATTGGTGATACCTGCGATATTTTTAACAGAACCGTTTGGATTGGTCGCATCATTAACGTCACCTGAAGCGTTACAATAGTAGAATAACACTTGGTCGTTGTCAACCAAGCGATTCACTGTGTCAGAATCAGCGTAATACCGGCCTTCAGCGTGTGCAATAGGAATTTTCAAGACATCGTCTTTTCCCAGATTTGCAGTCACCAAAGTATTTGAACTTCCTGTTTTTAAGTGCACATTGTCGCAAATGAACAACTGATTTTCGTTTCTCAATAGAGCGCCGTCTAACAAACCTGACTCGCACAGTATTTGAAATCCATTGCAAATACCCATAACATAACCACCATTATTTGCATGCTCTACGACAGCGTGCATAATAGGGCTGAGTTTAGCTATGGCTCCACTTCTCAAGTAATCTCCAAACGAGAATCCCCCTGGGATAAAAATAAAGTCACACCCTTTTAAATCGGTGCTTTTATGCCATAATTCCTCGACCTTCTGTCCACTGGTTTCTTCAAGTACTTGGATTAAGTCATGATCACAATTTGATCCTGGAAAAATTACTACGCCGAATTTCATACAACAAAATTACGAATCAACTAAAAGCTAACCTACACAAGTGTATAATATTCGGTTTTTTCTGTTGTATGCGATCGAAGCACACCAGCACTGATTAAATTTACTATTATTTTAGTGGCACGACGCGTGCTAATATTGATCATATGTTTGTATACATTCAGCGTAATGCGCTCATTTTCTGACAAATACTCTAACAAAGCTTTCTCTTTACTCGAATAATTAATTAGAGTCGCTTCTCCCGAAGTATTTCTTTTTAGCACATCGATAACAATTTTACTTGCTAACAACGTATTGTCTTTTACCCGTACATAAGCCCACCATTTGCCTTCGTCATCTTTCGCATAATACGGTTTATCTCTTCCTGGCAAGACAACACACTCCACAATTTCTTTACCATCAACGGTGTGTTGCTTTAAATCTAGTTCGACTTGTGGCTTGCAATAGAATCTTGCTGCCAAATCAAGCATGTAAATTTCTTCCTGATTTTTCACACCACTCACTTTTTGATTGTCCTTTACTCCAACGAGTAACGTTCCGCCGTTATGATTCGCAAAAGCTGACATAGTTTTGGCGATTTTAGAGGCGCTTGTTATCGTTTGCTTGTAATCTAACGTTGCATCTTCCCCTCGATTCAACAATCCGTGTATCCGCTTTTTCACTTGTCGAAGTTAAATAAAACATAAAAAAAACCCAGATGAAACATCTGGGTTCTAAATGAAAATACACTCAGTTTACTTTATCGAAATAGCTTTCGCTTTTGCTTTCGTTTTCTTTGGAATTACCAATCCCAAAATTCCGTTTTTCAATTCAGCCTCAATCTTGTCGAAATTCGCTGTATCTGGTAGGTAAAAACTTCTTTTGTACTTACCACTTCTAAATTCACTTAGGTGGTATTTTTCAGTCTTGTCCTCTTTCTTCTCTTCTTTTTCAGCAGAAACAATCAATTCATTGTCTTGCATATCGATCGCAATATCCTTTTTATCAAATCCTGCGAAAATCAAATTGATCTTGTAATCACTTTCGCTTTCGATGACTTCAGCAGCTGGTTTTGAAAATGCCTTTAAGTCGGAATTCGTATCACGCATGAGATCAGAAAAAATGTTTTCAAATGCTGACGGGAATAAATTGTCGTTTAAAAAAGTAGTTCGAGGTTTGAATTTTGTAAGTGTCATTGTTGTAATATTTTTTGTTTGACTTACATTCTTCAATACCTATACCATTTAAAAAATTACATATTTGAATGCCATTGTGGCGCATTTTGCTTCACATTGCTGCACTTTTCGTGCCATTGTGTCGTTTACTCTGCTAAAATGAATCGATTTAGTTCGAATTGAGTATTAACATGAACATGTTTAAACAGAGAAGACATATCCAACATAAGCTGATTATATTCTTTTGTATGCTGTTCATTCTTCACAACTTTGTTAAAGATTATTAAACCTGATTGGTTTAAACATCTTTTAAGCTGTTTTAGAAACACCATTGACTGGAAATAACCTGGCACATCCAAATCAACATAGATATCACAAATGATTAAATCATATTTATCGTTGTTGTTCGCCATAAATACTTCCGCATTCAAGTGCTCTAAAGTCACATTGTGGAGCTGCTTGCAATAACGTCGATACCAATTTAATACTGTTTCATTTGATTCGACCCCAAGTATGTGAGCCGATTTATTGACTTTACCAATTAACCTAACCACACCTCCAAAACCAAAACCCAATACGAGAACCTTGTTTCTTTTTTCTAATTGCAAGTCTACCTCCTTAAAAAGACGTTTATAAGCAAGTTGGAGATTCCCATTGGAATAGTTAGCGTGCTTTGTATTTAACAACCGCTGACCTTGAAATAAAGACAATTCTAGATACTCGCCTTCAGCACATGTGTGCTCAATGCGAATGGGCCAAAGAAAAGACAAAATAGATTTGATTTTAAACAAAAAACCCAGGCGATTAACCTGGGTTTTATCAATTTTGTTTGTATCGCTGTTAGTCAACTTTAATCAGCTTGGTCGCTGCCTTATGTAATTTGCCATTTACTTTAATGATGTAATTTCCGGCAGATAGATTCACTACATTCAGGTTGATTGTTGTTTCAACACCATTTACCCTGATTGTGCTTGTCTGAACAACTTGACCTTGATAATTTATTATTTCAATCGTCAAATCGTCGGCACCTCTAACTGGTATTTCAACAGAAACGTTTTGAGACGCTGGGTTCGGGTAAGCTTTAATCACAGTATTATTGGTTTTCGTAATTGGCTTTACGCTAGTTAGCATACTAGAGGATCTCCAGATTCCACGACCATGGGTTCCAGCAACTAAAACTGCACCTGTGCGTTTTCCGCTATTCCATATTCTCTCTTCAACTTGTCGGATTTGAAACACAGGTACTCGAGGCATACTGTCTTTGTTGTACGTCCATGTAGGCGTTGTAGCCGTTCCGTTTTGAGCGTAATAAATTCCAAACTCAGTCCCTAAAATAATGTTTGATGGATTGTCTACGCTAATCTCTGCATCGTACACGGGGAAATTAGGAAGTAGTCCTTGAATACTTCTCCAAATAGGCGCATCGTCAAGTGCGTTTAACGTAATGTAAACGTGGCTGCTATTGCCATAGTTACCTAAAGTTACGATAACCCGATTAGGATCGTTGATATCAACTTCGATATCTGTTACCGTGCGGCCACC
>JBLING010000064.1:0-10278 GCA_047639155.1 bacterium | reverse complement strand
CTTTGTACAGCCATTATTATTACAACCAATTCTTGTACAATCCAGCAATGGCAGGATCAAAGGCTTACGGTCAAGTTTACTTGATAAACCGTAACCAATGGTTTAACATTCCTGGTGCTCCACAGACTCAAGCTTTAACGCTTGATGGTCCTTTGAGAAACAAAAATGTAGGTATTGGTCTTGGTGTTTACCGAGACGTTGCTGGCCAGTTTAACTTAACTGGTGGTACTGCTGCCTACAGGTATACATTAAACCTAGGTAATACAGGTCAAAAGTTATCTTTTGGCCTGGCTTTAGGTGTTTTGAACAATAGAATCGACTTAAACGATCTTAGAGTTCAAAATCCTTTGGATCCAATTATTGTTAACACTTATCAAGGTGCAACTGGTTTTGACGCCAACATGGGTGTTAACTATGAAGTTAACAATTTTAATATTGGATTGTCTGTTCCTCAAATTTTGGGAAGTGAGTTGGCATACGAAGCTATTAAGAACCCTATAACGAATGAAGTAGTTCGTTATGGAATGGCAAGAGAGTTCATCTTGAATACTGGTTATAACTGGGACATTAATGAAGACGAGACTTGGTTCTTACAGCCGAATGCAATGGTAAGATATACACCAAATGCGCCAGCACAATTTGATATCAGCGCAATGTTGAATTATCAAGAAAAGTACTGGATAGGTGGTATGTATAGAAGTTCTTATGCTGTTACTGCTGCTGCAGGCTTAAGATTAGCTGAGCAATTTGTAGCTGGTTATGCGTATGATATCTCAGTTCATAAAGTAAGTGAATACACCAAAGGAGCTCACGAGGTAATGTTAGGTTACCAATGGGGCGGAAGTCCAATGGATGATCCAGAACTTAAAAAGAAGTTTAAAGACATTGACGATAAACTTAATAAAGAAGATAAGGATATCGATTCACTTGGTAACGAGATTAAGAAAAACAGAAAAGACATTGATACCAATACTGATGATATCGATGACAATGACACTGAGTTAGATGAGATTAGAGATAAGATCAAGACTTTCGAACAGTTTATGCAAGATTACAAAGATGGTAAGCTTGGTAGTGGTTCTGGTTCTGGTAAAGTATATACGTTTAACAATGTATATTTTGCTACCAACAAATGGGATATCCGTACTGAGGCGAGAGCTGAATTGGATAACTTAGTGACTATAATGAAAGAGAACCCTAATTTGAAAATAGAGGTTGCGGGACATGCGGATCAAAGAGGTTCGGAGTCTTACAATACTTGGTTATCAAACAAACGATCTGTTTCTGTACGTGATTACTTAATTGCCAATGGCGTTAGTGCATCGCAATTAGAAGTTAAAGGTTACGGTGAGGATTCTTCGTTCCCAACCCTGGATGAAAACAGACGTGTTGAGTTCAAGATTCTTTCTAAATAAAAATATATAATTCTGATATTTCTAAAGGGAGCGTTATGCTCCCTTTTTTTTTATAGCTTGTTTATCGTAACATGAAGATAGTAAGAAGTGTTTTAGGGTATTTGACAGCTGGCTTATTGGCAATTGGCTGTGGAAGTGCAAGTCGCCAAATATCAAGTAGTGAAAAAGCACAGGTTGGGGTGAGTTTGTATGACTTTGAATTATTGACTCTTAATGGGAAAGATAAAATCGACCTAAGGGCATTTAAAGGCAAATACGTGCTATTTGTCAATGTTGCAAGTAAGTGTGGCTACACACCACAATACAAAGGCTTACAGGCGCTGTATAGTGCGCATTCTGATGCACTGATGATTATTGGGTTGCCTTGTAATCAATTTGGATTTCAAGAACCGGGTGATAGCACAGCCATTGAAACATTTTGTTCTGCAAATTATGGAGTGACATTCCCGATATCTGAGAAATTGGACGTTAAAGGCGATAACCAGCATCCACTTTATACATGGCTAACTAAAAAAGACTACAATGGTGTAGGAGATTATCAAGTTACATGGAATTTCAACAAGTTTCTAATATCACCTAGTGGTGAACTAATAGCGTACTTCGGGTCTAAGACTAAACCGGAGAGTGACGAAATTACATCTTTGCTAAAAGACAACTAATTACGGACTCTGGTCCAAACAGAAGTTCGACCTAACCAAGTCATTCCTGATATATATCCTCTAAGGCGAAGTATATCCGTACTGCCTTCTTCAAACTTTAAATAGCCATCATAAGTTTTTCCATTTCTTGGATCGTAGACACTACCGTTCTCCCATCTTTGATCGTCTTCATCAAACTCGAAGTATTTTAAAGCCACCAATCCAACCCGTTCTCGACTTTGAAGTTTGTCGTTGGGATTATTAACGTCGCTTTTAGGAGAACCATCTGGATTGTTTGGTTCTTTCATCCATATGGTTTTTCCAGAATATTTGCCATTAGTCGCCATGAAAATTTTCACTTTGGCTTCTTTACCCGCAATCCAATAAACACCCGCAATGTCTGACGCCACAACGGGAAGAGAACTCGTTGTGTGTAAGTTGAAGGATGTAAAGAAGAAAAAACATCCAGTACAAATCATTAATATGTCGGATTTCATGAGCTACTGGTTTTTATTTATTGCAATTTAGGCTATTTATATATTATAATATGTGCTAGTACTTTTGTCCTATGTTGATTAAAACATTTGGAAGTGCAGTTCATGGTGTTGATGCCTATGCAGTTACCATAGAGGTAAATGTTGGCAATGGGACAAGAGTTCACATGGTGGGCTTACCAGACAATGCAATTAAAGAAAGTCAACTTAGAATTGCTACGGCCTTAAAGAACAACGATCTCAAAATGCCAAGAAATGGCATCGTTGTAAATATGGCTCCTGCAGATATAAAAAAGGAAGGGTCGGCATATGATTTGACCATTGCAACTGGAATACTTGCAGCGTCCGGTCAATTGGAGTCTGATAAACTACAAGCGTTCATTATTATGGGTGAACTGAGTTTGGATGGCAGTGTCTTACCTATTAAAGGGTGTTTGCCTATTGCTATTCAAGCCTTAAAGGACGGTTTTAAAGGTATGCTAATTCCCAAAGAGAACGCAAAAGAAGCTGCTATTGTAAAAGGACTTGAAGTATACGGTATTGCTCACATAAGTGAGGTTATTGGTTTTTTAACTGGGGAGTTAAGCTTAACTAGAACTGTGGTTGACCCGAGATTGGATTTTGAAACTCAGCACAATCAGTTCTCCGTTGATTTCGCGGAGGTTCGGGGCCAGGAAAACATAAAACGAGCTTTAGAAATAGCGGCTGCAGGTGGACATAATATCATTTTGATTGGTCCACCAGGAGCAGGGAAGACAATGCTTGCTAAAAGGCTACCATCGATATTACCACCCTTGACCTTGCATGAAGCACTTGAAACAACCAAGATTCACTCAGTTGCAGGTAGATTAGGTGTTAACAGTGGATTGGTTGCGCAAAGACCGTTCAGAAACCCGCATCACACAATCAGTGATGTTGCCCTAGTAGGAGGGGGAAATAACCCACAACCAGGTGAGATATCTCTTGCGCATAATGGTGTATTATTTTTGGATGAACTGCCAGAGTTCAAACGTTCAGTCCTTGAAGTAATGAGACAGCCTCTCGAAGAACGAAGGGTTACAATATCTAGGGCTCGATTTTCTGTCGATTACCCTGCAACGTTTATGCTCGTTAGTTCTATGAACCCATGCCCGTGTGGATATTATAATCATCCAGATAAGGAGTGTGTATGTGCACCCGGGGTAGTTCAGAAATACCTGAGTAAGGTGTCTGGACCTTTATTGGATCGAATTGATATACATATTGAAGTAACTCCTGTGGAATTTGATGAATTGGTAGAAAAGAAGAAATCAGAAAACAGTGAAATAGTAAGAGGACGCGTAATTGGCGCAAGGAAAATTCAAGCAAAAAGGTTTGCGGAAGATCCTACGATTTATTGTAATTCTCTGATGGGAACAAAGAGCATTCAGGATTTTTGCCAAATTGGGAAGGCTGGGTCAATGTTATTAAAGTCTGCAATGCAAAAATTAAACCTATCTGCTCGGGCGTATGATCGTATTTTGAAGGTAAGCCGGACTATAGCTGATTTGGCGGAAAGTCGTGAAATAAAAATAGAACATTTAGCGGAAGCTATTCAGTATAGAAGCCTAGATAGAGAAAATTGGGCTGGGTGATGATGACAGAAAAGAAATACAGAAGAGGTTGTTCGGAACAATTCTTGTTTTAGATTTGATATGGTTATGCTTAAATATTTATCGGTATTTATTTGTTGTGTTTGTTTTGAACAAGGAATTTGTCAAAATTTAAGTGGTGAGACATTAGTTTCTCTTGAAGAAATGGAGTCAGTATATGAACAGATAAAAACGCCTTTCAAATATGGCATGGTGATGATCCATGAAGACACATCTAGCATGATTGATTGTGCAACAATATTTAGAAAAGATAGTATCTGGTATATGACTTATCTTGTTTTTGAGGGATTAGGCTATGAAACATGGTTGGCTAAAAGCGTTGATTTGCTTAATTGGGAAACATTAGGTGTGGTTCTACCTTATACTTCAAAAGGGAGTAAAAGTTGGAATCAATCCGCAGGGTACCCGGCACTTGTTGACTCGAAATGGGGTGGGTCTTATGCTCTAAAGCAGTTTGATAATAAGTATTGGATGTCATATTTTGGAAGTACCACAAGGGGATATGAGAGAGGTAAACTTTCCATAGGGATGGCATTCACCGAAACAGATGCAACGATACCTCATGCATGGCAAAGGTTAGATGAGCCGATAATGACGACCGAAGATGATGATGCTGAAGTATGGGAAAGCGATAAATTGTACAAGAGTAGCATCCTATGGGATTCCACAAAAACTGCCGGCAGTCCATTTGTAATGTTCTACAATGCAGTCGGTGATACATCGACATTTGAAAGATGGGTAGAAAGAATTGGGGTAGCTACTTCTGACGACATGATTCATTGGAAAAGGTTTTCTGGGAATCCAATAATCAACCATGACGTTGGACTTACAGGGGATGCGGTCGTTCAAAAAATAGATAATACTTATGTAATGTTCTATTATGGGGCCTTCTGGCCTAAAGGAAGGAAAGAAGCTTTCAATCGATTTGCTTGCTCCTATGATTTACTTAATTGGACTGATTGGGAAGGGATTGACCTGATAGCACCTTCCGAATCTTACGACATTAAATATGCCCATAAGCCTTGTGTAATAATGTGGGATGATGTGGTCTATCACTTTTATACAGCTGTAAATAAAAAAGAGCAACGTGGTTTGGCAGTTGCAACTTCAAAAGATTTAGGCCAAAGTCAATTGAATTTCAAAAAGGTAGACATAAAACTGCGCAGGTAAGCCAGTTAATGTTGTTCCATATTGTGATAATAAATATTGTCAATTTTACTATCTCCTTTGATTTTGATATTCTCCATTATAAGGCCAGAGACGTCATCTAAAACAACTGATGGTCTGTAATCATTTTCTTTTATTTTAAATTTCACATCTCTGAGTGTGAGTCCATTTACATGTCGTACATATAAACCCCAAGCTGGGAGCTCCCCGAACATGGAAAATTCTGGATATTCTTCTATTTTTTCTGGAATGTTATTTAAACGAGACAGTGGTGAATTGGCATAATTTGAAATACCTTTTCCAGGGTATATTATTTTAATGTCTTCAATAGAAATGTCTGAAACATTGGCACCTGGATAACCGGTTATTGAAACGGGAAATACGTTGTGGAAGAATGGTAAAGTTGGACCCCGTAAGTCGTAAAAATAATCAGGTTGGGTATATGGAACGGTGCACGAAATGTTTTTTATGGTGATGCCTTGTATCACCCCATGCGGGCGATTGCTGTATACAGGCCTTTTACTCAACCTAATAAAAAGAGCATTCCCAGTATTTTTCGCTCTTATGTTCTGAATTACGACATTCTCAATCAACCCACCTTCCCAACTCTCAATTGCTATAGCCGACCTATAGGTATCAAATACTTTGATATCTTCAATTAAAATGTTTTTAAATCCACCAAAGGAGGAAGTGCCCAATTTGATTGCACTTGCACTAGAGCGGACCACACAATTACCAATATAAATGCTATCACAGAAAACCACCTCATTGTTTTTTCGTTTGTACGATTTAAGGCAAATACCATCATCAGAAGAATTGACATATGTATTTGTTATTCGCACATTTTTGCAATCGATAATATCGATTCCATCATTGTTCCAATACGCAACGCTTTCCACTTTGACGCCATTGATGATCACGTTTTTACAGAGGTCATAAACCTGAACCCAACTCGCACCATTTTTTATTGTAACAGATTGGATACTTATGTTTTTACAATTTACAAATTGAATCAGTTGAGGTCGAAGGTGTGCTTTTGGCCGACGTTCAATAAATTGGTAGCCTGAACTATCCATGTCACGAACATAAAACAAGCTATCGATGTTCATTGCCAGTTTTCTGCCTTGCCCGTCGATGGTGCCTCTCCCTGTTATTGAAACATGTTGTCTAGAATTACAAATAATTAGGGATTTCCAGTTGTACGTGGCAGTAGACTTCGACAAAGCATAGTAGTCATCAATGTTTGTACTACCATATAAAGTAGCGCCTTTTTGTATATGAAGCTCAACCCCAGAAAGAAGCATTATTGTTCCCGACATAAAAGTGCCAGGAGGAACGATTACCCGACTACCGCTGTCTTTCGCAGCCGCGTTAATGGCACGTTGTATCGCATTTGCACTATTGACTTGTTTGTTGTTCTGTGCGCCAAATTGGACGATATTGTAATCGGATCCTACGCATTGAGGAGCACAAAGGTAAATGATGGCGAAGGTCACTAAAACACGTTCGAAAAGTTGGTACATATTTGATTATTCTATGGAGAAATGCAAGTTAGATTTTTTATTATTGTTTAGCCAAATGAAGTGGGTACGACTTGCGCTAATTATATTTTTGCGCAATGTATATTTGACAAAACTTGGCCAAACCTCACATCAGTGACTTTTAAACTCAATATAACGCTAATTGGACTGATGCTGGTAACTTCATGTGCAGGTGATAAAACAAAAAATGAGAATCAATATGCCGATGCCTATCTTATTAATCAACCCCCATTACTTGCCAGTAGATTCAACTCATTAGAGGATTTGAAAGAAGTTGTGGGAATTGAATATGAAGTGACATCGGACAGAAATGGAGTTGTTAAAGGATCGGTAGTTCTGTCTTACGGTGATATTGTAAGTGAACTTTCGACGGGGGTGTCTCAAGATGATATTATAAAAGTTAGGGATGGTAATGTTTTTGATGGGATAAAACTTGTTTGTAACGCACCCTATGCCGTTAGAAATCGGGTTGATCTTAATAGAATTTATAAACTGGCTAGAAGGAGACCGATAATATTTGGAGAAGGTGATGTAGCATTTTATGATTTAGCGCTAAGTTCAGTCTCAAAACTGAACTTAGATATTGTTCAAAACTCTAGTGACAGGGATACATCTGAAAAAGGATATATAAACACCATGAACCATATTATTGCTCAGGCGTTGATAACAAGTATGTTTTCAGAAGAGATGGCGGATTTTGTTGCTGATGTTCACGAGCTTAAAAATATGTCTGAATTAGTTCATGGTAATTTTAGACGAGAACAACTTAATGACGAGAACAACAATCCAGTTGATAATTATGTCGACATGATAAACAATGAAATTGGTCAAGAATTAGGAATAAAACTGAAAGCAAAATATGCAATTACTAGAGACACGGAATGGACTAGTGAACTACTCACTTTATATTTAAATGATATTCAGTATTATGTTGTTCAATCATTAAGTCTAGGCTCCAAGCCTTTCGTTGCTGTCGAAATGGAGATGGTTAAATTTTCATACAAATCAAATCGGATTAGCAAACAATTGCCATATTTTGCCGATAAATGAACAGACAATTTAAAGCTCTGATAAATAATACTTGATACTGCTATTGCTAATGGAGTCCAGTACACTGTAGCCGTCAATTATTGAGTTAATTCCTCCTACTTTATCATTTTTTAAATTATTTAACCAGTGGGAAGAAACTTCTACCATGTTTAAGTTAAGTCCAGTCATGTTGCACCTTAGAATAGAAGCTTTAATCAATCGACCACCAGATAAATCGCAGTAACTCAAGTCAGACATGTTGAGATTGCAGTGTGCGAAATCAGTTTTGTGCAGTATGGATGTAACCAAAATTGAATAACTTAAATCTGCTAGAATAAATGTCGATTCACTCAAATCAGAACGCATTAACTGGGCGTTTGAAAGATTCGCACCGTAGAAATTAGAAAATTTCATTTCTGATTCGTTTAATTGGACCCACTTTAGATTACTGCTTCGTAGGTCCGCATAATTTAATCTTGACTGGTTCATAACAGCACCCGTCATTGTTATTCTATTCAACTTGGCACGCGTCAAGTCAATTCCAGTAAGTTCTGCATATGATAAATCAGCGTATTCTAAGTTAATACCACTCAAGTCTTTATTTTGTAGGTCAGCATTCCGCAGGTCAGCGTAACTAAAAGTTACATCAGATTTTATTCTCTTAAAAGATAAGGAATCTAAAGGCATAAGCGCGAGTGCGATTAATAACTGACCTCGTTCAGGGCTTAACTCCATATCGCTTATAGTGTCCCCAATATAATAACGGTATGGTTTTAATGAAACACTTAGTGCCGCAAGCCTGGCAATTGCGGATTCACTAATTGGTCCTTTCGGATTCCTATTTAACTCTTCGTCTATTAAATTTAACACGTTACTCAAAGTATTGCCCTGCTGCTTTTTGTTTATCCCATCTGCGAGATCCGCTAAATCTTGCATTCGACGATCCTGATTGACAAAGTGTTTCTCCAATGTTTTGGTATGCACCATTATTGCTCCCGCAACGGCTAATCCAGACACTAAAACTGACGCTATTATTAACAACCAAAGCGAACGGTGTTTGTTTTTTAACCCTGCAAATTTTACTTCCTCGACCCCTATCCAACGATCAATGATGTTGTAATTCTTCCAAACTTTTAACACCACAAACCCCAAAATTATCACAACTAATGTTGCAAAACTGCCAATCCAGAATTCGTCGCTAGATTCGATATAAGGAATTTTTAGATATCCCATGACCCATCCTAAGGAGATTATAAGAACAGGTATAAAAACTTTGGTAAACTTTTTTTTCACGGCGTAAATATACTCATATAGTCAAAAATGTTGATTCCTTCAACGTACTAGAATGTCATAAGCGGTCTACTCACTTAGTGGTTTTCTCAAATGAAGACGAAAGAAGAAATGCTGTAATTAAATTTTGCTATTTTTATCACATGAAAAAAGTACTCATTTATTTTTCGATTTTGAGTTTTTCGCTTGCCATTCACGGATGTCAGGATACAACAAAATCTCAAGGTGTTGAAGAACAAAATCCTTATTATTCGTCTTCTAAACCTTGCACAAGGTGGTGGTGGTTTGCGACAGAAATAGAAAAATCAGACATAAAATATCAATTGGATTGGGCAAAGGCTAATAACTTTGGCGGAGTTGAGGTTGCATGGGTTTATCCGCTGTACAGGTATAAAAACATGTACAAATATGATCACAACCGCCATTACGCTGTGGACAGCTCCGCTCAGAAGTGGCTTAGCCCAGAATGGTCTGATGTAGTCACCTATACTAAAGAATATGCGGACTCTATTGGGTTAGCATGCGACTTCACCTTCGGTAGTGCATGGCCTGTAGCAGGAAGTAACATCACCAAAGAATACTCGACACAAATTTATGGCGATTCGTCCTTCAGACAATATCTGACGTTTGGTTGGACGTGGCCGGAAAATCAACTTGTAATTAACCACCTTGATAGTAACGCATTTAATGTATTTGCAGAACCTGTGGTTAACGCCTTACATGGCGCTCTTCAAGGGTCTAAGTCTGCATTATTCACCGATTCATGGGAAATAAAACTAAATTCTTTAAATAAAATTTGGACTCCGGGTTTTGAAACGTCATTTGAAAAGGAATTTGGCTATGACATTATTCCATACATGGATTCTGGACTGGATTCGTTTCCCGATATACGATATGACTATATGCTGCACCTTGAAGACTATGTTACTGAAGGGTTTTATAAACCGTATGTTCGGAAATGTAAAGAACTAGGAGCTTGGTCACGCGTTCAATGCCTAGCTGCCCCCGGGGATATTATGACCCTTTACTCTTTAGTGGATATTCCAGAAACCGAAGGTATGCTCAATAATCCT
>JBLING010000063.1:0-10353 GCA_047639155.1 bacterium | reverse complement strand
GGTTTAAAGGGGAAATTGTATAAAGGCTTACGCAGTCCAAATGCCTACGACTGGGTTGATATAACACGTACGTTGCCCATCTTGGCTTGGCGTGAAATAACGTCTATCACGAGTAACCCATCCAACAGTAATGAGGTGTATGTCACGCTTTATGGATTCGATGATGGTGAGCAACGACATCGGGTATATAAGTCTTTAGATGGCGGACTGACTTGGCAAAATTCTAGTATTGGCTTGCCTAATTTAAATGCTTTGAAGTTGCTGCTCATAGAAGGAAGCAAACATCAGTTGTTGGCCACAGACGAGGGGGTTTATTATCGAAATGCCTCTTCTGAGAGATGGACTCAATTATCGAGCAACATGCCGAAGGCCCATGTGATGGATTTGGAATATGATGCAACAACAAATCATGTTTATGCTGCAACTTTTGGAAATGGCGTTTGGGGCTTGGATTTTAGTCTGTTTATTGGAAACGAATAATGAGCTACAACATATCCGGACGAAGAATCCATACGTCTGGAGCTGATTTTCGTACTTCTAGATACGTTTTCATGGTTTCAGTTTGACTTGTTCCTGCAAAAATTCCAACACGATAGACGTTCATTTCTTCGTTTTTTAGAATTTCGACTGATGGATATTGAATTTTCAATTTATTCCAAGTTTTATACGCAGAGGTGTATGACTTTGAAGAAGCAAAGACAACATAATAACGCCCACCGTTATTCACCTCGGTGTGCGTATTAGCAGTACTCTGTACATTGGAACTATCTTGAATCTCTGGTTCAGACAGTATGATGTTTCTAGATTTGGAACTGACAATAAACGCGGGTTCCGGTTTTACAGTCGGTATAGGTTCCAAAACGATAATTAACGGATTATCACCTAAAGTGGATAAATCTACTTCGAAACTATTTTTTATAAATCCAGGTTTGTGGCATTCAATCATCCACGTGTCAATGGTGCCTGGGATAATGACCGAAAATGATCCATCATTCTGGGAGGTTTGGAAAATGCCTTGATCTACATATGATTTTGTAAATAGAACGCGTGCATTGTCAACTGTATTTGACTGCTCGTCAACCACTTGTCCCTGTAATGTTCTTTGATAATCAACATAGTATTGAACCCGAACAACATTGATTTTATCCGTATTGGATCGAATTAAGCTGACTTTTTCAGCGTCTTTGTGAATTAGGATAAACTCATTTGCTCTAGAATTGAACGGGAATTGCAATGCGGTTACGCGATTGAATGACCAATCTGAGGAAAATATATCATAACCACCTTGACCTGGAAATCCGTTGGAGGAAAAACTAAAATGACCGTTATGTGCGGACGCCAAAACCTCATTTTTGTCGGTGTTTATGTTTGGTCCTAAATTCTCAATCTCGATTGCTTTTTCACCGTTAACCGAAGCTTTATATAAATCATAATCACCAAATCCACCACCTTTATTACTGCTGTAATATAGCGTTGAGTTGATAAAGAACGGAAAGCAATAATCAGCTGAAGCTTCCCCTAAAACCATTTCTTTTGGTTTGGTCCACTTTCCTTTTTTGTTTTCTACAAAGTAAATGGCAAAACGATTATCTAACTTTTTGTAGCTGTAATAGTAACTCGATTTCTTTCCGCCCTTTGTGAAGGACCCGAGTTTATTAAAGGATTCAACAGGAAATTGTACTGCCTCAAGATTAATGAACGACTCACAACTTACGTTTGCCGTAACTGTTCCATTATCAATATTTAAGTTGGTAGATCCATCAGGATTTACGTTTCCATAGATAAAGTTAAAGTTGGTCAGTTTAGTGACAGTGGCCTTCGCAACACCCTGTTGCATCTCGGTGTTTACTGGCCAGAGTTTGTTAAATGTCGTCGTCGGGGATTCCGAAGCGTAGGCTTGGTAAAACTCATTTGCCAAACTCATTTTTCCACTAAACTTTAAACAAGTTGCCAATGCTTTAAAATCAAGTATGGTGCAAACTGGGTCACCAATGACTTTTAGGTATTCTTTTTCTGCAGCTTGGTACTTGTCTAATTTGTAATAACTACGCGCTAAACTAAGTGTAGAATACACTTGATTTATGCCTTGTGATTCGGAATATAATATTGCCTTAATTTCACTTTTAAGTTGTTTTTTCTGATCGCTCAATTCGGGTAACTGACACCATGCGATTAAACCTAGTAGATTGAAAATAAGAGAGAATACAATTTTGTTGATCATAGCAAATATATAATGCGAACGGGAGTCCGAAGGTAATTAGAATTGGATGAAGTTAAAGTCGAGCTTTTGGCTCTTTGTGTTATACGTCAATCCCGGTAATGGGAATTTTATACAGTTTAATAATCGGAGACTAATTTTTAAAGCCTTGTTGTTGGTTTTTATGCGTGTTAAATCAATGTCAGGGGTGAGATAAAACTGTCGACCTTGAGGAATGTGCGTGTAATCAAACACAACATTCTTACGCTCAAATCGATTGTCATCAGCGCTTACAAAGCCGTCTATCCCATACCCCACTGCAATGTTGAGCCAATTGGGGAATGGGTGATCGTCACGTAGAAATGAATTAATATTTCCTGATAGCCAATAGGTTTGACCGTTATAGTCCTTAAACAAGCGTGCGAGAGCGTTAGCGCCCAGCAATTCTGGTCTAATGTTGGCATAAGTTGTGGGTTGATACGATACCTTCATCCATACCCTTTGCTCATCCCACAAAAGACTTTGGCTGACCACCATGCCTGTGCCGATTGCATTAGCAATGATGTCACCTGTTGAGGCCCCCCATTCTTCGGAAAAACCGTCTAATACTTCTATTCCTGTCTGGATGAAAAAACCATAGGAACCGCCAACAATTGATGCTGTTTTGTGTGAGAATCCAGCCCATTTCAGCATGTCTATTCCAACAACACCTTCATAGTAGCAGCTATACGCATGGCCCACCTTATCCATTTGGTTCCAGTGTTTGTTGTCGTTATGAAAATGAAATGTTGTAAGCGGATAATCCTTATACCAAAGGTTATACAAGCCAAACATCGTTGCTGAATAGGCAACACCATTTCCAGCGAGAACGAATGTTTTCCTTTTGTTGGATTTCGACAGCGAATCGGTTTTAGATTGCTGCGCTCTCAGCCCTGATGTTGCGATCAACGTCAAAGCGATTAATAAGATGGTTTTACCCCAGAATGGTTGCTTTTGTTGCATCTAAAATTTTAAAAGCATCTTCTGAAGTTGCGGCTTCTGAATAAACACGGAGAACTGGTTCAGTACCACTAGGTCTAATCATCACCCACTGGTCGTTTCCTAGATGAAATTTAAAGCCATCAACATCCTCTGTCGATTCAACAGTGTACGGACCAAAACTTGTGTACTCTCCAGCCTTACATTTTGCCACAATGGATTGCTTTAGAGATTCATCTATCGTCAAATCGTATCGCTCAACTGCGAAAGAACCGACTAGTCCATAAATTTCCGATATTAGCTCATCTAGAGATTTACCAGTTTTTGCCATAAACTCCCAAATAACCAATCCGATCCAAACGCCATCACGCTCTGGAATATGTCCTTTTATCGCTATCCCACCGGATTCTTCCCCGCCAAGTAGAACATCATCTTGCACCATAATGTCGCAGATGTATTTAAACCCAATTTTGGTTGTCTGTTGCTCGAGGTTATATATATCACACAATTTTTTAATCTTCTCAGTACAGCTAAAGCTTGTAACCACCTTGCCTGAAAGACCTTTGTGCTTGTGTAAATAATGAATTAATAATAAAATTATATGATGTGAATCAATAAACTTCCCAGTTGCGTTGTATAAACCAACACGATCTGCGTCCCCATCAGTAGCCAAACCACTGTCAATATCACCAGCCATTGATATGAGTTGGCTAAATTCTTGTAAGTTTTTATGAATCGGTTCAGGTGCTTGACCGTCAAAACCTGGATTATACTCGCAATGTAAGAAGGTAGCATCTGGTAATAACCTACGAACGATGTCTTGACCAGCGCCGTACATAGCGTCGTATGCAAGTTCCAATGATCCACTTCTCAATGTGTTCATATCAAAACTGGCTTCAACATGGTCGAAATACATTGTCTCCATGTCAACAATTTCAATCATGCCCGCTTCTTTATGCCCACTATAGGTTGTACTTGTTTTTGGTATTTCTGATTCGATTTGGTCTTCAATTTTTTGAACTTCAGCTGGCGTTGCTGGTCCTCCGTAGGTAGCTTTTATTTTGTAGCCGTTGTATGACGGGGGATTGTGGCTGGCGGTAATGACAATGCCAACTCCCGCATTTAAATTATTGGTTGTTAGCGACACCATTGGAGTGCTTACAAAATGCTCGGATACCAAGCATTTAATACCGTTGTCAGCAAATATTTCCGCTGTTGCTTCCATGAACATTTGTCCACCAAAACGACAGTCATATCCGATTACTGCAGTTTTATCAAGGTTTGATTCGTTCATCCATAACGCCGTTGCTTTCGCAACTCGTTTTACATTGGCTACGGTATAATCTTTAGCGATAATTTCTCTCCAACCGTCTGTGCCAAATTTAATTTTATAGGTCATTAATTTCTATTGTCTTTTAGTGTTTTAGGTGGTGTGTATTGAATCTTGTTCCAGTCTTTGGTATACAATGCCGTTTTTATTTCGTCAGCTTCGTATCCATAAATAGGTTCAAAGTTCACCCGTTTTATTGTGTATTTAAACTCTTTTTCCTTTAAAAACTCGAGTAAAGGTTTGAATTGAATGAGTATCCGTTTGTCGTTAAGCTCTGAGATAGACACTTCTGGCATTGGGCGCTCGTTGATATAAATTCTGATCTTTTCAGGAGTATATGTTATCTGGTTTTGTTCGTTCTTAATCCATACCTCGCTAACATCTACGCGTGTGACTTTTAACGCCGTATTTATGTCCAAATAACTTACAGAAGGGGTGGGCGTTTCGTTAAAATAAATGTGCCTGTTATTTTTATAAAAAGCTTCAATAGCGTTACACAACCAAAAACTTCCGCCATTGCTGTCTAAACCGGGATATACAAAATATTCAATTTCTTTAGTCGGTGTAATGACGTAACAGTTTGTTTTAATCTTCTTGGACTCAAAAATGTCGCTTTTTAAATCAAAGGCGAGCGAGGGGTTTTTAACTAAATCGACCTTCCCAAATTTCGCAACATTGAATTGGAACTCTTTGCTCATAATGGCATGCCAATAACTCAAATTGGTTGACCCATTAATGTTCGTTGGTATTACAACTTGGCTGAGCAAGGTTTGTACTTCTGAAGCATCGATATACCCAAAATTTACCTTTACGTTTTGTTTATTTCTTGAAAAAAAAGAAAAACCAAGGACTTGAAATTCAAAGTCTTTTTTGTACAGTTTCCAATACTCATAAATAAATAAGTCTTCTGAGCTTCTGAATTCTAGGTCATTTTGCTTTTCTAAAAGCTGTAGGGCTTTAGGCGTAATCTGTTGCTTTTTGGCTGGTGATTCCCATAGTTTAACAGTGCCATCAAGTATGTATTTGTAGAACAACTTGTAGGATCCTTCGACAAGGTTAAACCCAACGGTGTCGTTTTGTTTGTGTTTATTGATTTGTATTATGGTAGGTGTGTAATCAAACCCGGCGCCTGAAGTATTTAGGGCGTAGAACAATATACCGCAGAAAACTATTGCAATTTTCCAGAAGTAAGATATGTTGTTGCGATTCACTTTAAATTTTGTTGACTGTTATACGTATTCTACAAAAATCATTCTAAATTATACAAATGCGTTTTCACCGGTAATTTCCATGCCAAGAATTAGCAAATGTATATCGTGGGTTCCTTCGTATGTAATAACGGATTCTAGGTTCGCCATATGACGCATAATAGGGTAGTCGCCTGATATACCCATGCCACCCAATATTTGCCGAGACTCACGTGCAACGTGAAGTGCGATTTCAACATTATTTCTTTTTGCCATACTAATTTGTGCCGGAGTGGCTTTGCCGTCATTCATCAAAG
Source organism: bacterium (assembly GCA_047639155.1). Taxonomy (GTDB): domain Bacteria; phylum Bacteroidota; class Bacteroidia; order NS11-12g; family UBA9320; genus UBA987. The sequence goes on along the minus strand of JBLING010000063.1, from coordinate 4,344 downwards.
TTCCTAACCTCCAGGCCAGCAACTGTGCTTTTGTTATTTCCGTTAACATTTCAGACAACTTCTTTTGTTGTAATTGAAAGCCCCCGATTGGTCTTCCAAATTGAACACGTTCTTTCGCGTATTTTACGGCCGTATGGTAGCAATCCATTGCGGCCCCAATTACACCCCAACTTATACCGTATCTCGCAGAATTAAGACACATAAGAGGCCCTTTTAATCCTTTAACATTTGGGAAAATATTTGCTTTTGGAACCCGAACGTTGTCAAAGACAAGTTCACCTGTAGCAGAAGCGCGTAAGCTCCATTTTTTGTGTGTTGTTGGCGTAGTGAAACCTTCCATTCCGCGTTCAACAATCAACCCATGTACAATGCCTTCTTCATTTTTAGCCCAAACTACGGCTATGTCGCAAAATGGAGAGTTGCTGATCCACATTTTAGCGCCATTTAGGATTACATGGTCGCCGTCTTCTTTGAAGTTAGATTCCATACTACTTGGGTCTGACCCATGGTTTGGTTCGGTCAATCCAAAACTACCTAAGAACTCTCCTGAAGCGAGTTTTGGTAAATATTTTTGTTTTTGTTCTTCGCTGCCAAATTTAAAAATTGGGTACATAACCAAAGATCCCTGAACACTTGCTGTGGAGCGTATTCCAGAATCACCACGTTCCAATTCTTGCATTGCAAGACCATACGAGATGTAGTCCAATCCACCACCACCATACTCTGTTGGTATTTGTGGCCCGAAACAACCAATCTCTCCAAGTTGAGGTACGATGTGTCTCGGGAAAGTAGCTTCTTGGCAGCAGGCATCTATGATGGGTGAAATTTCTTTTTTAACCCAACTACGCACAGAATCACGGACGAGTTTGTGTTCCTCCGTAAGCAAACTATCGACCTCGTAGAAGTCGGGATGGTCAAATGTGTCAACCATATTATTGTGTGCTTTAAGCGATTCAAAATCCAAATCCATGACGTGTTTTTAAGTAGATTTGCAAAGATAGACTTTAAGCAGAAGTCACCATGTAATGGAACAATGAATTCTACACAAGCGACACTTAAAATAAACGATTTGCAGATTTGGGCAAACCATGGCTGGTACGCTGAGGAGAGAATTGTCGGCGGTTTGTATCGTATAGACATTGTAATCGGTCTTGAACAAACGACTACATCATTACAGTTATCCGACACTGTTGACTATCAAGATGTAGTAGATTTGACGACAGTAGTGATGAAAGAAGAGTATAAATTGATTGAAGACAGTTGTCAGGCGATTTTTAACGCAGTAGGTTCAATGTCACAGAAAATCAAGTCACTAGAAGTGACTGTAACGAAATTAGACATACCCATTAACAATTTAAACTCTACGTCGTTTACCCTTAAATCTTAATTATGCGATTGACCAGTTTTGGCTTTTTATGTATCCTCTTTTTGGTGATATCCTCTTGTGGTAAAACAGGTGATAACTCAGAACTTGGCGCTGCACCTGAATATGTGCTGCATGAGGCGTTAATGACACGGAATCCAGCTACAGGACAAGTTGAACGCGAGAAACTATGGGCTTATTTGTTAAGTCAAAAAAGCACTATGGGCAAATCTGGGGCGATGCACAAACGCATCGTCTATCCCAATTCGTGGAAGCCTGTTGACGATTTTTTTGCGAGTTTGGCTGTTCAACGACTTGTTTTTGACCCAAACAATACGCAGGTGATGTATTTCTGCACTGGTGAAGGTTGGAACAATGCCGATGCAGCAAGAGGCGCGGGCGTTTGGAAATCAAATGACGGCGGAGAGTCTTGGAATCAACTTGCTTCAACAGTAAGTGATACATTTTGGTATTGTCATGATATGTTGGTTCATCCGGTCACATCGGATGTTTATGTAGCCACACGTTCCGAGGGTTTGCTGCGTAGTAAAGATGGAGGGACCAACTGGGAAAGTGTACTCAATGCCAATTTGGGTAGTCAGTTTAACACGACTACAGATTTAGATATAACAGCCGACAATGAATTGGTGGTATGTATAGGCAACTTCTCTGCAGACGGAATTTATTTTTCAGCGACCGGGGATGTGAATGACTGGGAGCGGCGGATGAATGGTATGACAGAGAATAATCGACGAATTGTTATTTCAACAGCACCGTCTAACGCAGACGTGATGTATGCAATTCCAACAAGTAGCGATAGACTCGATTCCAACAGGATTCATGGAGTTTATCGAACAAACGACAAAGGATTGAACTGGACAATAACAAGTTTACCAGGAGGCGATAGAAATTTAGCGAAGAAACAGGGTTGGTATGATTTGATTGTAAAAGTATCCCCTGACGATGAAGACGTTGTTCTTGTGGGCGGTTTAAATGTGTTTAGAACTACGAATGGGGGAGATACATGGGTTCAAATGTTTGAGGGTGATAGACGTAAGAATAGTTACCTGCAATACGCGCACGTAGACCAACACGAAATGGTTTTTAAAAATCAAGATACGGTGTTGCTTGGGAATGATGGAGGTATCTATCGATGCGACGACATATTGGCCGACACGCCCTATTTTTATTCTATAAACAAAAATTATAATGTTACGCAGTTTTATGCTTGTGATATTGATGAGGAGACTGGAAGCACGTATGTAATTGGGGGAACCCAAGACAATGGCTCACTTGGTTCTGAAACTGACGGTGTTGCCGAATACAGGCAATTGTCGTGGGCGGATGGAAGCCACTGCAACATTGACCATCAAGATGGAGACATCTTTTACACCACCACGCAATACAGAAGATTATACAGAAACAACCATGGCGTAATTGATACACTTACCAATGATAATATAGTAAACAACAACACGCTGTTTATTAATCCAATTGATATGGATCCAAATGATCCTGAACTGTTGTATCAGTTAACCAATAGGGGACTATGGAGGTTGCCCAATGCACGAACTGCTATAGCGGATGATTGGGAAAAAGCGTGCCGAACCTTTGGTTCGTTTTCTGCCATTGGAATTAGTAAAAGTGCACCAAATACAGTATTTCTTGGTCGTACAACTGGCGGTGTGATTTACCGCATTGACAATGCGAACACATCAGCAGACAATTTTTTGCCAATAAACTGTGATCCAAGTGGGTTTTTACCTGACGCCTATTGCAGAAGTGTATTTGTCGACCCGGAAGACGCAAACCACGTGATCGTTACGTATTCTAACTATGGTATCGAAAGTGTTTGGGAAACCAAAGATATGATGTCTGGTAACCCAACATGGGTAAGCCAGGAGGGCAATTTGCCTGATATTCCAATTCGATGGGCGGTATTGCATCCTGAAAACAAGGAAGTTTGCTATTTGGCGACAGAGGCTGGGGTTATGATGACAACAAAACTGGTCGGGGCAAACACAAATTGGGTTCAAGTTAATTCAGGGTTGGCGAATTTGAAAGTAAACATGTTGCGTTTGCGGGGAGATGATAACACGTTGGTTGCCGCAACCCATGGTCGAGGGTTGTACACCGGTAAAATTCAACCGGACTATTCAGTAGAGTGGACAGAGAGAGGTCCAAGAAACGTTGGAGGAAGGACAAGGACGTTGGTTTTTGATCTAAATGATCCATCTGGCAAAAAATTATGGGCTGGCAGTGTTTCAGGAGGTCTGTGGGTTGTACAGAACTATGATTCGGTGAATGTATCGAAAGAAGTTTTTGAATCCCCATATGCTGTCAAAGTTGGTCCGAACCCAGTGGTTGGCAACGCACTCAGTGTTTTTGTAACGACGGATATACAGCGTACGGTTGATATATTAATTTATGATTTGACCGGTCAAAAAGTGGCAAATGTGAAGAGTACTATGGCTGCAGGCAGTCATACCATTGTGATGCCAACAGATGGATGGTTTGCGTCATCCATTTATTTTGTTCAAGTGACGTCAGGAGATAAGAAAGAGGTTTTTAGGGTAGTGGTGCTTTAGGGTTTAGTGTTTTGGCTTGAGAGAATACTATAAGTGTCTCAAACTGTTAACCAATAATTCACCCAAGCTTTTTATAAAGACTCCAGTGAATCTGAATCCAACAAATCTTAACAATAATAGGTTAGTGTATAAAGGTCGTATGAGGGTATTTGATAAAGTTGAATAATTTGAAGTTAAATTACCTATATGGTATCTATACTTGGTTTTGACAATGGGATTATAGTATAGTGGAGCCGTAATGCTTAAAAGAACAAATAAAATCTTATCGTTTGTTGTTGTCTTTTTAAAATAACCGGGCAGTGTTGGCAAAGCTTCTCTTCTAAACATGAAGGTGCTTGTTTGGAAAGGAGGGTATCCCCATAAATCCTTATTCTCAAAAGTTTTTTCTTCACT
>JBLING010000062.1:0-10360 GCA_047639155.1 bacterium | reverse complement strand
TCGAATGGTTGAAAAAATAATTAATGTTTAAAACATCTTTTAATATTTTGGTTCTACACAAGGATGTTCACTTTTCTAATAGCACAAATTAATGACCAATCTTAAGAAACAAGTTTTAAGAGGAACTCTTTTTTCGTACGTTGGCTTTTTTATAGGTGGTGTAAATGTCTTGATCTTTTATCCAAATCTTTTAAGTAAAGAAGAATTTGGGTTAATCCAGACGATGTTGGCAATAGTTTTACCTCTCGTTGCTCTAGGGGAGTTAGGAGCGACTAGCATCGTCAACAAGTTTTTTCCCATATACCGAAAGCACAGTGACATTAAGAACAATGAACTTCCATCCATTCTGCTTTTGTCTGGATTTTTAGGTGTAAGTATTTTAATGATTCTTGCTTATTTCAATCTTGATTTTATAGGCAGAAAATTCGGAAAGTCTCCTTTATTTGTTGAGTATTTATTCTTGCTACCGCTGATGGTTTATGGGAGTATGACCTTTAATCTTCTATCAATTTTTCTTGCTCATTATCGCAAATCGGATTGGGTTATGATGATAAGGGACATTGGTTTTAGGTTTTTTAATTTCGTATTGCTGGGGTTGGTTTTTTTGAAATTTATATCATTTAATACATTCGTGAAGTTATATTCTGTCAGCTTTGCTTTAGCGGCAATTGCTGTCCTTATCATACTTAGAAAAAACAAACTAATTACCTTCACGTTGTCTATTACTAAACTTAGCAGGAGACTTTCCCCAAAAATATTAAAATACGGATTTTTTATGTGGTTTGCGAATGTTTGTTTGGTTACCGCACCCCTCATGGATACGATTGGAGTTGCCGGTATATTGGGGATTGAACAAACGGCAATTTTCGCTATCGCAAGCTACTTTGTGGTGTTTGTTTCATTACCTCAGAAGGCGATATTAATGCCTATTATTCCAATAATTTCAGAATGTTGGCGAGATAAAAAGATGGAGAAACTTGATCAGCTGTACAAAAGTTCTTCGGAGGTTATGTTGCTTTTAGGAGGGCTTATTTTTGCGAATATTTGGATTAATATTGATCATATATATGCCTTTTTGCCCAGTGGATATGAAGCTGGTAAATGGGTGTTTTTTGTTCTTGGCTTGGCCAAATTACTAGATTTAGTGACTAGTATTAATGGCTATATATTAAATACATCAACAAAATATTGGAAGATTGACTTGATGACAACGGTTGGATTGGTGTTTATTATCGGCCCATTAAACTATTTTTTCATCAAAGAGTATGGAATCATTGGGTCTGCGTATGCGAACCTGTTGGCCTATTTTTCGTTCAATTTGTTCCGTACTGCGTATTTACGATACAAGACAAAGTTGTATCCTTTGTCGAAAAAAACACTTTATGCGTTTTTACTAATAGGTTTTATGATCCTTACTGGCTTTGCAAAAGTTGAGCTCCATTTAAACATCAATGCATACGTTTTGGCAGGACTAAACATTTTCCTTAAATCAGCTGTTTTGACGCTAATCTTTCTTTTTGTCATAGTCAGGTATAATTTATCTATTGAACTGAGAAACATGATTGCAAAATACGCTGCCATGATAGGCATTAAGCTATAGTGCAGTGCTGCTTGCGTTTAATATTTACGTCCGTATTTCCTGCCCAAAAGGTTTAAGCTAGCTTTAACGATATGACGGCAGTCACAATGTTTGATGACTTTGCCAAATAGGAGAATTTTGGTTACATAATTCCCTGATAAAAAATGATAATACAGAACGAAATCAATGAGTTCGTTTAAGACACCGTTTGAGTTTAATCTTACCAAATTACGATGGATTGCATTTACAGTTTTATGGTTCACAGCATGATGTTTATATTCAAAAACCGTTTTGTGGTGGGATAGAAAATGCTGTAAATTAGACCTCCTGATTGAAGTTGCTACATCAGTGCCGATATCGCTATCTATTTGAGATGTTTGGCCGCTATGAATTCTATACTTAACCAGAATTTTTGGGATGTTCTTAAATGTATTTGGATCCATTTTGTTGAGCCAAAATATCCCACTAAAAAATCCAAAATCTTCCGCCGGAGGTAAGTCTAGGTCATACCTGATTTTATTTTTTGTGATAAAAGAGTTTCGAATCATTGCCGTAGAATTTATGACTGGGGAATCATAAACGACTTTCAGATGATAATTGGTAGAGCGATGTCTTTGTGTGCCATGTTTACTTATAACCTCACTGTCACCTCCACATACGATGGTGTTAGGTGATTCTGACAAAACCTTTAATTGTAGCTCTAACCTGTTTTTTTTACAGACGTCATCCGAATCAAAAATTGCAATGTACTCTCTTGAACATAAGTCAAGACCTCTATTTCTGGAGTAGGCCAGCCCCATGTTTTTTTCATTCTCAAAGTACTTTATTCGAGAGTCCGAATAACTGAAAACGATGTCTTTGCTTCGGTCTGTCGAGCCGTCATTCAAGACGATGAGTTCAAAATTTGAATACGTCTGATTTAGAATGCTGTCTATTGCCTCGTTCAGATAGTCTTCACTATTGAAGACTGGCATGAATACACTGACTTTTACATCTGAATCCAATTTTTTGGTATTATGTTTTGCACGATTTTCGTTGACCATATTTTTGGCGCAATTACAATTTTATCTTTGTGTTGATTTAGATATGCTGCCCACCAGCTAAAAGTACTATTTGCAATAATATTGTATTTACACTTACTCATTAATATCAAATCCTTGTTATCTTGATGTTTTTCGTGATGTGAAACGTATTCAATTGGGAAGGTAGTTTTTATGTTCTCTTTTACCCATAAAACATCATCGGAAAAAACAAAGACTTTTTCAATTTTGTGACGACAATTAATATATGTAAGAGCGTCAGAATAGTATTTATTCCAGTTGGTCAGTTCTAAACCTAAGTTCAAATAATCTCCACGTCGAACATGGATAGATACGCTTGCAGTTTCTATAATGCTATCTAGTGTTTTTTGATTATAGGAGTCTAAGTTATCTTTAAGAACCAACTCTTTGAATATAATGTCTTTTATTCCTTCAAAGTATTTCTCAGACTGCCAATAACCGTCAAAAATCCCGTGTCGCTTTTCCAAAATCTGTGGTTTGAATGTAATGTCACTTGTCTCTTTGTGATAGAAATTAGTTTTGCCAAATATTTTATTCAAAACGGGAGGAATAGAAATTAAAGGATTGGAGATCTTGACATCAAAATTAAGGATGTCGCATTGACGTGTAGCAACACCTTCACCCAAATCGTGTTTTTGAGAGAAATAGCTAACGTCAAGCCGAATATGATCATTTGGATATTTATTTAGAAAGTATTTGTAAAGGGCATATTGGAACATCTGATTCCCTAGCCCACCTTTTAATTTAATAACAATCATCTTTATGTAAGAGCTACTTATTGTTTTTGTGCTATGTCTTCGTACAAATCAAAGAATAAATGAGACAAGTCTGGTGCCATATATGTGTGTGATTTAGATTGCAAACTGGTTGTTACCACGGTTTCAAAATCCTCAAAATCTCGATTCCTAAACAGGATACAGCTCTCAGGTCGCTCAACGCAATCGCTAGCTACAACACTGGAGCCAACCGAAAGAGCTTCTAAAATAGAGATGCTGTTCCCATCAGTATTAGTGGGTCTCAAGTAAATGTCTGACATTTGCCATAATGCCACTGCGTCCACTCCTTTATTTATGTCAATCAAAAGTATATTCTGTTCTAGGTTTAGGTTTTTTATTTTCTGCGTTATTTTCCCAAAATATGGCGTCTCTTCCATCGAAATCAAAAGGACTAAAACCGCATTTATTTCTTTTTTAGTCAACCGGTCAATGAGGTCAATCATTAAATCAGTTCCATATAAATCTTCTCCTTCAAAGAAGGAAAAGCGGTATGCATAACCAGAAAGAACATAGTCAAACTTTGAACAATAGTCTTTAATAAAAGAAACACTGCTTTTGTCAATTTTTGTTGGCGGTAAAAAAGCTGGAATTACTTGGTTATGAACATTAGTAAGTTTCTCTTCTAGAAATAATTTTGTGTCGGGATTTACGCAAATAATTTTCTTAAACTTATTTAACAAAAACCACTTAATCCGAACCTGAATGGAAGAACCAAGCATTTGTGTTGGATAACGGTTGTTGTGAACCGTTAAAAATGTTTTGTGTCTTAACTTAAGCATCGCAGAAAGCAATAAGTGACTTAAACTATCGACGTGAAAATGAACAATGCTTTTAGGCTGCAAAAACAAATAAAACGGCAACAGAAGAGCCGGGATATATGATACATTAGGATTCTTTATGTCCGTTTTATTGACAGAAATCACAACGGCTTTATACCCTTTCTTCAGTAATAATGGTAGGGCTCTAAATAGATGCGTTGAAACACCTCCAACAAGAGGAGGATAAGGTCCTATAAGTATGATTTGGTATTTTTTGCTCAATCGATTTCCTCCACTTCAAAACTAGTTAACGTAGTTTGGATCATATCCCACAATGGAATTGGCCAAGTTCCGTCTTCTTTGATACAACCATATAATGCTTCCAATTCCTCAAACTGTCCTTTGTTACTAATAGAACTTGAAACGTCCTTAACTGAAACACCGTAGCCCTTCATTCGCTTATAATCTTCCATTATGATACTCTTTTCGTCAAAATGGACTTCCAAGTATTCTTTTGAAAGTTTCTTATTTCCGACTGCAAAGTATTGAATGTGACATAATGATCCATCACTATATTTTAAGACAATACTACGGTTATCATGTTTACTGATCTTTTCTGTCTTTGGCGTTAGATGCTCTGTGCTGATACTTTCAATTTCAGCTTCCGTTAGGTAGTTCATTAAATCAATTAAATGACATGCTTCTCCGATAATTCTACCACCATGCTCATGCGTCCAATGATTTGTCGGAATATACCCAGCGTTCATGCGATAGTGCACAACCATCGGATTTACTCTGTTCTGTGTATGTTTCTTAATTTCTTTTAAATACGGACTAAATCTTCTGTTAAAACCGACCATCAACATCGGTGGATTCTGAGTTTCTTTATAGAATGATTGTATATCACTCAATTCTTGCCTATTGATGCACAAAGGCTTTTCGACAAACACATGTTTGCCAGCTTGTAAACATTGCAAAGTCAAAGAGCCATGACTTTCATGACGTGTTGTAATCATGACCAAATCAATCGCTTTGTCGTTAAGTACATCTTGAATGTCCGTTGTGGCATAATCCGCTCCGTACTGTTCTGCAACAGCTTTGGCTTTTTGCCCCGTTCTATTCACGATAGCCTTAATGTTATACTTATTTGACATCTTAGCCATGTTTGGAAGATGCATGCCAGTAGCAAAACCACCAGTTCCAACCAAAGCGACACTTATTCGCTTTGAATCAGTCTTTGTTGATTTTAGATCTACTCTATGCGTGTCTGGTAAAAGCGCATCTAATGATATGTCAACGCCGTAATCCAGAATCGATATAATTGGTTTTGGGCGTTCACCGTTTTTTAATACATCAAATGCTGCCTCAACCTGATCAATGGGATAAACCGCGTCAACCATTTTGTCGAGCGATATTTGGCCACCATGAACCAACCGCAAATACTCCGTCATATTGCGATTTTCCGTCCACCGAACGTAACCATATGGATAGTCCAACCCCTTCTTTTCATAATTGTCGTCATATCGACCAGGGCCGTAACTGGTGGATATCAAAAAGTCAATTTCCTTTTGATACATGTCACCACGCTTCAGTTCCATACCCGATACACCAACTAAAACAACTTTTCCTTTACGTTTGGTCATTTTGAAAGCGGTAGACAAGGGTTCGCTACTTGATGTAGCAGCAGTAAATAATACTGCGTCAGCTCCATGGCCATTTGAAATAGATTCAACAATCTTTACAACGTCTTCGTTGGTTGGGTTTAAAACTGCCTCGGCTCCCAATGATCTTGCAATTTCAAGCCTATGCTCGTCTAAGTCCATGACTATAGTACGAACCCCAGAGGCTTGTAAAATTTGTTGCGCAATCAGCCCCAATATACCAGCTCCCTGTACCACACAAATCTCTCCTAAACTTAGATCAGCTCTCCGCACACCGTGCATTGCAATTCCACCTAACGTCACAGTAGAGGCTAGTTTAAAGTCCATGCCCTTTGGCACGTGCATTACAAGGTTAACAGGAACGTCAACATATTCTGCATGGTTTGCAATTCCAGCTCCGGCAGCAGCAACGTGATCGCCAACTGAATAATCATTCACTCCTTTTCCGACAGCGACAACAACGCCAGCAATTGAATAACCGGTTGGTTTGCCTCCTTCTAAAGTCCCTTTTACTCGGGCAATCATTTTCATGATTCCGTTTTCTCGAGCAAAATTTAGCGCATTACGGACTTCCGCGGGTTGCTCAAGGGCTCTTTTAATGAGAGATTTGCCGGTCTCCGAAACATTACTCATCTCAGTACCAGCCGAAATGCAGCTGTTCACCACCTTAATTAATAAGCTGCCTTCTGAAACGTTTGGAGATGGGACAGATTCCGATAGAACCTTACCTTTTTTTACAACTGCTTGAAGCACAATAGGATTTATTTTCTTCAAAGGAAAACATAGAATAACCTTTAGCCAAATACTTCCGCAATAATTGATTCAATTTGTACGCCTTTATTCGGGCTTAAGTCTGATATTCGGCTAAATTTGCCCACTGAAAACGCAAAAGACATGTTCAACATAATCATATTTGGACCTCCCGGAGCAGGTAAAGGAACACAAAGTACAATGTTACTTGAAGAGTTCAGGCTAATTCATTTAAGTACTGGTGACGTGTTTCGGGCCAATATAAAAGGAGAAACGGAACTAGGGGTTTTAGCCAAATCGTATATGGACAATGGGGAATTGGTGCCGGATGAAGTAACAATTGCTATGGTTGAAGATTACCTTAAAGACAATTCAGCGGCCAACGGCTTCATTTTTGACGGTTTTCCTAGGACAATCTCTCAGGGTGAAGCACTAGATAAGATTCTTAATGGTCAGAACAGCCAAATTCACGCTGTTTTGGCTTTAGAAGTTGAAGAAAATGAACTTGTAACAAGACTACTCGAACGGGGTAAAGTATCAGGTCGTACCGACGACCAAAGCGAGGAGAAAATAAGGAATCGTTTTGCGGAGTACTCAAACAAGACTGAACCACTTTTGTCTTTTTACCAAGAAAAAGGAATTCTCCACAGAATCAATGGTTCTGGAGGAATAAAAGACATTTTTAACGCTTTGTGCACTGCTGTTAATTCAGTGTCTCAATAATAATTATATGGCCAATCCCAACTTTATAGACTACGTAAAAATCAACTGCCGGTCTGGTGCTGGGGGGAGTGGAAGTTGGTCCCTTTTTAGAGACAAACTCAATAGTAAAGGCGGGCCCGATGGCGGAGATGGTGGCGCTGGGGGATCTGTAATTATACGAGGAAATGCACAACTCTGGACATTACTTCACCTGAAGTACAAAAAGCACATAATTTGCAAAAACGGAGCAAATGGTGGAGGCGGAAGAAAAACCGGCAAAAGAGGAGCAGATCACATTTTAGACGTTCCGTTAGGAACTGTTGCCAAAGACGCTGAAACTGGCGAAGTGATCCATGAAATAACGTCTGAAGGACAAACTGCTGTTTTGCTGCCAGGAGGTCGTGGTGGTCTTGGTAACTGGAATTTTAGATCCTCTGTCAATCAAACACCGCGATACGCACAACCAGGTGAAGAGGGAAGGGATGAATGGAAAGTTCTTGAGCTAAAAGTACTTGCTGATGTTGGATTAGTTGGTTTTCCTAATGCAGGCAAATCGACACTACTGTCTGTATTGTCAGCAGCTAAACCAGAAATTGCAGATTATCCTTTTACCACTTTAGTCCCAAACCTAGGTATAGTCAATTATAGGAACTATCAATCATTTGTAATGGCTGATATCCCTGGGATAATTGAAGGTGCAAGCGAAGGCAAAGGGCTGGGTCACCGGTTCTTACGTCACATCGAAAGGAACTCAATTCTTTTGTTCATGGTTCCAGCTGATAGCGACGACATCGTTAAAGAATACGATATTCTTTTATCAGAATTAGAACAATACAATCCTGAGATGTTGTTTAAAGACCGAATTTTAGCAATTAGTAAATCAGATATGCTAGATGAAGAATTAACCAATGAAATAAAAGAGATGCTACCAGCTGACCTCGAGACAATTTTTATTTCATCGATTGTTGGACAAAATATCACTGAACTCAAAGATTTACTTTGGGAAAAACTGAACTAGTCTTCTGGGTTGGACAATAGTGCCATTGTTAATTCGAGCCCATCAATGTCTTGCGTAACTGGTATCTGACAGCTTAATCGACTACCCTTAATTTCAAGCACAAATGCTTCATCTAGCATTTCTTCTTCACTTTCACTCATCTCTGGTAAGTCGTGATTGCTTTTAATAATAACGTTACAGGTGGCACACATTGCCATTCCACCACAGGTGGCTTTAACGGGAAGCGCATTTGCCTTGATCGCCTCCATAACGTTTAACCCCATATCGGTTGGAGCTTTTATTTCATGTTTAGTGCCAGAAAGATCTGTAACGTATAATGTGATTAAATCATCCATTATTCAAAAGCATTTACTCCGCTAACTGTCGTGTATTTTAATACTAAGTTTTTATCTGGATGGATACGTCGATACGCGGATTGTACCATAATTGTTGCCTCATGAAAGCCGCAAAGAATAAGTCTCAGCTTGCCAACATAATCGTTAATATCTCCAATGGCATATATGCCTGGAATACTTGTGCTATAATCTATCGTATTTACGGGAATGGATTCTTTATTTAAGTCTAACCCCCATTCTTTTAACGGGCCTAGTTTCGGAGACAAACCAAACAGAGGGATGAAATAATCAACGTCTTTTATAACTTCTTCGTCTTTTTGCCTCTTGAATATCTTGACTTGTTCCAGCGTTTTATCACCCTTTAAACTGGTTATTTCTGAGTTAATAATAAGATCGATTTTGCCAGAAGCAGCTAATGTCTCAATTTTTTCTACGCTGTCTAACGCGCCACGAAATTTACCCCTTCGGTGTACCAAAGTGACCTCTTTTGCAACTTCAGCTAAAAAGATTGTCCAATCCAAAGCAGAGTCTCCTCCTCCGGCAATAACAATGTTTTTACCTCGGAATTTTTCTGGATCCTTAATTATATAATCAACACCAAAATCCTCAAAACGTTCTAAGTTTTCTAGCTCAGGTTTTCTTGGTTCAAAACAACCCAGTCCACCAGCTATTGCAACAACGTGGGCTTTATGTTTAGTGCCTCTACTCGTAGTTACAATAAACTTATCATCCTCGGTTTTCTCTATTTGCTCTGCGCGTTCTCCTAAGGTAAACCCAGGTTTAAACGGAGCAGCTTGCTTCATAAGGTTTTTTACCAATTCCCCTGCCAATATTGAGGGAAATCCAGGAACATCGTAAATAGGTTTTTTAGGATATATCTCGGCCAATTGACCACCTGGTTGAGCAAGTGAGTCTATAAGGTGGCACCTTAATTTAATAAGTCCGGCCTCAAATACTGTAAACAAGCCACAAGGACCTGCACCAATTATAATTATATCCGTTTCAATCATTACTTTCTCGAAATCGACTGCAAAAATAACATTTCAACCTTCTGATGGTTTTTGATAAAAGTCTTTTCTCTCATGACCCTTATCATTTTATTCCACCAACCGATACTGTGATTTGGCATATTCTCTTGAACACCCATTGAAATGCCACCACTCCGAACTAATTGCCCTAAAACCTGCAGCAATTAATGTCGACCTCAATAAATTTCTATTCTGTATCTGTTGCTTGCTTAACCTACCCTGACTAAATAGGTATTTTTCGTATTTAGGCTGTGCCAATGAATCAAATTGATCGAATTTCGTGCCCATGTCCAACTCAGAACCGTCATCATTAACAATGGTCAAATCGACGGCGCACCCATAATTGTGCAAAGAATGATTTTTTGGATTGCTTACAAATCGACCCTTTTCACTAGCTGGTATTTCAAGAACATTCCACATTAATTGCTGACAAGATACAGGCCGAGCCGCGTCCCATATTTTTAGTTTATAGCCTGGATTAGTTTGACTAAGTCGATATTGGGCCACAGCCAACATTTTTGCCGTTTTTTCTTCCAAATATGCGTTGCTAAGTCCTTTGTATATTTTTTGATTCAAGAAGTTGTCGTTAGTGCTGTATTTTAAATCCACTATAATGTCGGAGTTGAGCCATTGTACGTCTAATAGATTGGCAGAAATCATTTTAGACTCTAATGCACTAAAAACGACAGTTG
>JBLING010000061.1:0-10413 GCA_047639155.1 bacterium | reverse complement strand
TTAGATTGGTATCGTACGCGGTACTTTAAATCGAAACGATTGATTTTGTGTTTGTATAAAACATCCGCATTCCAGCGAAAGTGGTTTTCATATCCTTGAATTTTTCCTTGATCATCATTATCTCGAATGAATCGACCAGCAAGGCCAAAGCCAAAATGTTTATCGAGTTTGTAGTTAAGTCCGAGTTCAGAAAAGTAAATATCCACATTGCTCGCGTCGTCGCGCAATCTCAATTGCTCTTCGAAACTAAGGCTCCACTTTTTGTCGATTTTGAATTTCAAGCCAACCGACGACCATGCTTCAAAATCTCTTACGGTGTAATATGTGCCCGATTGGGCAATACATTCCGGAATAGTAAAGTAAAGCGCGATGGCAGCGACACAGATGTATTTGAGTGATTTATGCATTAAGGTGTGTTATGGTTATTGTGGCTGAGTCTTTAAGGAAATCAACATCTCCAACGGAAACCGATTCTATCATAATGCCCAATCGATTTTCTAAATCAGCTTTTAGTACGTCGTGTTTCTCAGGGGTAATATTTTCTATTTTTTCGTATTGTATGATTTTGGTGGATACGCTTTTTATCAACCACTTTTTTTCCATGATGTACAGCGCCAAAACAATCAGGACATTGGCGACAATAATCTCTGTAAAACTCATTTTCTGATTCGCCAAGGAGTTCATAACAGATACGCCGATGACTACAAAAAGGTAGGTCATTTCCTTTATGGCAATGGCATCCGTTCGATATCGAATAATGCCAAAAATGGCAAAAAGACCCAAAGCCATTCCAATATCAAGTTCGTATTTTTTTAGGGTAAAACACAAGAAAAACACAATGATGCCAATCATAAAATAGGTGAACAGGTAATCTTTTCTCCGAGCACTTGAGAAGTATAACCAACGAACAATCAACGAAAGGAAAGTGATATTCAGGACAAACCGGAACATCATTTTGTAAAAGTCATTGTCAAAAAGGGGGATGTTCAATATTTCTTCCATTAGGCTGTCTTTTTATTGATTGTTAGGATCTTATGTTTAAAAAAGTTTTGCTTTAAGTCAGGGTTCGAAGTCGCCATGCCGATGCAATATTTGCTAATTGAATAGGGGTGGACGCTAAGTTTTTTTAGTTCTTGAAAAACAGAAGAGTTTCGATTTAACTTTTCCTGTTTAAGCTCGATAATCGCCAAATTGCCATTGTACAATAGGTTGTTGTAAGCAAGATTTAAATCAAATGTTACCCTTTCTTCATGTCGTTTTCCAACCAACGTAAATCGGTTAAAGGAGTTGGACAATGTTTGGTTAAGCTCAAGATTTCTACCAGTGATCTGTCGGACAAAGTCATCACCTTCTGTATTGAGTGTTTGTGCGTTTTTGTCAAACGGAATACGACTCTTAACTGTGTTCTTTTTGCTGTCTTTTTGTTTGACTTCAAGAAAGGCAATATCGGATTCCACATAATTTCGGATACGGACTTTGGTTCGTTTCGATATTTTGTTGTGGTGGTCTAGGTAGAAACGTAAATCTGAAGTATCGAAGTACAAAGAATCATAGGTCATTACCCTGTTGCTGTCAATTTCCAACACCTTGTAGTCGTTGCTGATGTTCTTCAATAATTCCGGTAACAAATCGGCGTGAACCACAAACTTGGTATCCATACGTTTCATGAGTTTCACCTTGTCCATTTCGGCCAGGGAAATCGGTTCAAACATATGCAGGTCTTCGTTCTTCAATGATTTTCTTCTACTTTATTGAGGGTTAGACATTAGGAGTTGTACTTTCATTCCGTAATGAAATGCAATGTTAAATTATTTTTCATTTACATAACGGGTATCACTCCGTCAGCTGACAGACTAAGCGACAAAAATGTAAAATGTAAAATTCTGAATGAAAAGTTGAATGGGTTTTGGAACCTACCAGGCAACTTCCATTATGCACGTGTTGATGTAAGAAAACTAGTCTGTCGCAATGACGTATCTTGCATACATTGCATCAAAAAATGGAATTACATCAAATTACTCAATATCTAATATACAGTCACATCGGATTGGGTGGAATTGCATTGCTCGCTGGAGCAACGGCTTTAATCGCTAAAAAAGGATTGTGGTTGCATAAAAAGTCTGGGAAGGTATTTTTATATAGCATGGCACTCTCTGCTGTTATTTCGTTGGTGGTAGCGCTAATACCTGACCACGAAAACTCATTTCTATTTGCAATCGGCGTGATGAGTTTGTACTTCGTCATTAGCGGATATAGAAGCCTTCGGTATAAGCATAAAAACGTTAATCTATTGTCAGACAAAATAATTTCTGGTGCGATTATCATAACTGGAATATTCATGATTATTTTTCCGATACTTCGATCCGGCAAATTGAATGTTATTCTTTTTGTTTTTGGATTACTCGGTGTGGGCTTTGGGATATTAGATTTAAACAACTACAGAGATCTTAAAACACTCAGAAAAGATTGGCTGAAATCCCATTTAGGCAAAATGACTGGAGGTTATATTGCAGCTGTATCAGCGTTTTTTGTTGTGAACCAAATTTTACCAGGTATATGGAATTGGTTTACTCCAGGTTTTGTGGGGGCTGGGTTTATTGTTTATCGATTAAGAAAACTAAAGGGGTCTTAACCACGATACACTTCAAATTATTGACGTGGCAAGCCTGATTCAATTTGGCTAAATCAACTATTATTGAAAAGTGTCCTATTGCCAAATAGCGCTATATCATTTAAACACCAAGCATTCTAAGTCTTTAAAAAATCACCGTTTTCTAATCTTATTTAAAACAATCAAGTCCGGCATGCACCTGCCATCTTCTTGCGTATAGTCGATGGACACCTCAAGAGGTAACGTCTCATTATCCAGGTTTAATACATTTGTTTTTGGAATTTCATAGAACCTGAAAGTAGAATCTCCAACTTCAACAAACCAACCACCACAACAAGCACACTTTCGAAAGTCTTGACCTGTTATTATCCCATTAACCGTTGGTGTCGGATCTTTTTCGCATGACAATAGTCCCAAAACAGCTATAGCGCCAACAATAAATATACTTTTTGTGTTCATGCGTTCTTACTTTTGAAGATGCCAAGGTAAACCGTGGCCAATGGATTTAGGTAACGATTGAGTAATTTTCTATAGTCAGTTTATACCTTTACTATATTTGGCGCTAAGTTTACCACAGTATAAAGAATATTACCCCAATAATCCTTTGAAACATACTACATGAAAAAGGCATTAATAACTGCTATTACGCTTTGTATAACAATTGGTGCGTTCGCACAAGGTAGTCACACCCTCGATTCAACAACCTTGACATCCCGTGTGGTGAAAGACTCTCTTGATATTCCGTGGGAAATACTTTGGGGACCAGATGATCACATCTGGATGACTGAGCGATATGGACGTGTGAGTCGGATTAATCCGGAAACAGGTCAACAATTTGTTTTGTTGGATTTATCCGCAGATGTATATCAAAACTCAGAATCGGGTATGTTGGGTATGGCGTTACATCCTGATTTTGAAAACAATCCTCATGTCTTTGTGGCCTATACCTATTTGGCTGGAAGCAATATCCGAGAAAGATTGGTGCGTTTTAATTATGATGGAACAAAGCTGGTTGCAGCTGATACTTTGGTTGACGATATTAATGGAAATACAACACACATTGGATGTCGTTTATTCATCTTGCCAGACAATACCATGTTGATGTCAACGGGTGATGCACAAAACCAACAGTTACCGCAAAATAGGACTTCACTTTCTGGTAAAATATTACGCATGAACTTGGATGGCACGGTTCCATCCGACAATCCAGATCCGAACAGTCTTGTTTGGTCTTCTGGACACAGAAACGCACAGGGAATATGGCAGGCGCCAAATGGCATAATTTATAGTTCCGAGCACGGTCCAACAACGGATGATGAGTTAAACATCTTAACGCCGAATAGGAATTATGGGTGGCCAACAGTGGCAGGTTTTTGTGACTCTCCGCCTGAAAATGTGTTTTGCAGCGATAGTAACGTGGTTGAGCCATTGGTGGCATGGACACCAACTATTGCACCTTCAGACATAATATGGTATGACAATTGGGCGATTCCGGAATTTAGGAATAAGCTGTTGATGACGGTTTTAAAAGACAAAAGTTTAATCGTCTTTGAATTTAACGAAGCAGGTGATTCCGTAATTTCTGAAAAGAAATATTTTAAAAACGAGTTCCAGCGACTACGCGATATTTGTGTAAGTCCGAATGGCAAAATATACTTGGCTACAAGCGGCAGTTCATGGCGCAATACGAGCCCTTTTACGCATACGATAGTCGAGTTAAGCAACGAAGATCATAATGCATCCTTAGGCGGGCCACTTCAATATGTTAAAGTACGTATTGGTCCAAATCCATTGGGCATTGGACAATCATTGAAGCTTATTTTACCTAATTCCACGAAAGGCACATTTGAACTCTTTGATTTATTGGGAAGACCAGTTCATCACCAAGATGTCAATAAGTCAACTGTCATTCGTCATTCGCCTAATACTGGAATCTACGTTTGGCGTGTAACGCTGGAAGATGGCGGTGTGAAAGAAGGGAAGTTAGTTGTGGAGTAATTTGAATTATTGAACGTTAGGGTTTCATTTATCAACTATCTGAATCGTCTTGTTAATTACTATTCGATCCTCCTTTTTGATATTTTTCTGCTGTCCAACAGGGTAGGGGGTGTAAACGGCAATGTCCAATGTGTTACTCCATGGGCAAGTAAGCACAACGACATTGTTTTTTATAAGCTTTGGGGATGAATGGTTGATTGAGACGTAGAATAAATCATTATCTGGTTTGTCGTATTTCATTTTAAAGAAATAGATTTTGCTGTCATTTCTTTTTACGTCCTGCACTATGAAGTCAATCCCGTTCTCATCTCCAATTACCTGAATGTCAATGGTTGAGTTGGGTTGGTGTGCAGTGAAGGTGGGATACTCCTCACTAGGTTTTGGAAACCAATAACATCTATCGCCCTTGGTTAGAGATTTGTAATAATCTTCGCACGGCTTTATGGGCATTACTTTGACCTCGAGTGATTGCAACGTATTGAGTAACTCAGATTTTGTATCATAAGTTGCGTAGATTAGATTGTTAGGACTATAAACGAACCATTTGTATGGAGTTGAAGTATTCAGGTACTTGGAAAATCCATAAATAAAGTCATTCGTTACGCCGAAAGCAAAAACCGGAATATCACCGAGTATAACACTCTCCCTCTTGTGAATAAATCCTATGGTGTTAATTTTCCACTCGTCCGAGTTGAGTTTATATGCTTTAACTGGAGCCATAATGGGTATCCAAATCATATCCCAATCCGAATAGTCGTTATAAAAACCGGTGCCTGTTTCTGAATTTCTGTTTAGAAAGTTGCAGCTTGATATGGCTGTAATAAGGAATGTGAGGGTGAGGATTCTTGCCATTTGTGATATTTACCAATAAGTATAGCTTGAAAAGTTTTACAACATAATCTTTATTGCCGAGGCTGAAATGGTAATGCGTCTGGTAAATCACCGTCTAAAGGGGTAAAACAACAAGGAGAAATTGTTTCTCTGAGTCTTTGAATAAACTCGCTTTCTGATTTCAATTCTTCTTGACGCATCTTTTCGTGAGCAAATAATGCCATGTATTTCAAATCTTTGTCAATCCTATTTTCAGCGTTGTAATTATCATACGGTTTTATAGCCGCACGTATTTCCTCAGAACTTGACTGTTCAAGCGTTAATGTTAATTTCTGTTCAGTGCCAGTCTCAAATTGCTTTAACCCTAAAAACGGTTTGTCGCTCCGATAAGCAATAGATATCGCAACTGCCAATCTCCTTTTAGGCATAAGCATTTTTTTCTTCTGGTCATTCCCAACATAGAAAAGCACATTGTCGGAAGAATTAAGGCGATACAGGCTTTTGATCGAGGTATAAACTACATAGGTATGAACTCTGTCAAAACTGTCTCCATCTTGCACAATCATTTCAAGTCTTTGAGGTCCCCAATCTTTTGGGTTTGGGCCGCGGTCGATGTTAATCCAACCGGTTTCTGACCATTCAAATCTATAAGTCTCCATCCGATACTTTTCCCGTTTTCTTAAGAGACCTTTGTACTCTGTTGCAATTTTTTCCGCTATATCATTTTTGTTCTGAAGCTCTTTTAGAGCCTTTTCCTTGACTGATTCTAAAGATGCCCTTACCAGTTTAAGTTGTCTATCATAATAGCCTTGAAGGAGTTGTGTGAATTTATTTGCTTCCTTGACATTGGTTAATTTTTGTCCGGAATAGTTTCTGAATTCGCTCGCAAGAATATGTTCGCCAAGTGTAGAAGCTGCAATGCTGTCAATCTCCCATAAGTCTTTGTCAAGATTTTTAATGTAAATTTCTAAGATGTCGTTTCGGCAAACCTTGAAAAGGGTTTGAAGGCGTATTTCAAATTCTCGTGTTGCGATAAGCGTGTTTTGGAATTTTTCGGATTTAATAACTTTGATAATAGCCGGGTCAATTCCACACAAAGGCTGTTCGGTTGCAGTGGAGTCAATTCTAGTGAATTCATCCGTTTCACCTGTTACGTACGATTTGTCTGTGTATTTACCGTCAATCACTTCTTTGTTCTTGTTGTAATATGGCTCGTTATAATCTGTGCCAATAAACCCTTCGACAACTTCATTTCCATTGGATAGGGATAAACTATAGTAAAGGCTGTCGAGCAAATGTTTGGTGGCAATTTGGTGATCTTTAAAAGGCAAACCGCGAATTACTTCTGCCTCGAAACCTTGAGGAAGAAAGTTGAGTAGGTTGAGGTCAACAGTAACAAGGATCTTCTCCAGTTCCTTTGGGTCTGTCCAGTCCATGTTTCCATTTTCGTCCCTTACGCCTTTATAAGCCATCATCCCCGACTTGCGCTTTGTGGTTGGTATTTCAATGTAAATGGGATTGTTGTTGTCTACAGTTAGTTGCTCTCCATTAGCGGAGGCATTTATATAGATCATTCCATCTGTCTCGAGTAACTTGTCATTGGCTGTTGTTGTAAGGTTTGAGAATAACATTTGATCAAGAGACAATGCCTCTGCCAATTCAATTTTTACCTTACCCGAAACGGTTTCGCCATTCGAATTCATGAAGCATTCTTTTGGTATAACTACGATGGTCCCGTTTTTTCCTTCAATTACATTGTCGCCTTTAGTGTCGATTTCAAAGTTCTGACTCGGAACAATGGTCTCTTGAAAAGGGTCATTCGGATGAAACTTTGGAGTCGAGTTATACTCGGAGTTGTTTGAGGTGCATTGCATAAGCGTAAATGCCAAAATGCTCAGGCCAAGTATTTTTGTAAGTAGTTTTTTCATGATGGGGGTGCTAAGTTACGGAATGCCCAATTATTGAACAACTGATACCCAACGACATCAAGCCAAATATTTACACAATATTCCTTTAATCACTATACGAGACATGAAGATAAACCATGTTCTCTACCGTATCTGCCCATATATAGTATTCGCTTCTGATATGGTCTAGGAAATCCATTTTGTAATAGATTCTAGGCGCCTGATTAACGGGTTGTTTCCACCAATCTGGGGTATTGGCGCCTTTATTTAGATTACCTGCCATATTGCGAAATTTTACAGAAAACCTGTTGACCGTTGTTAAAGGTTGGTCGTGTGCTATGATTTTTGTGAAAACAGCAGAGTCATAAGTGAACTTCATCCAGTGGGCATCTGAATCATATATTCTATAATTTTTTAGATTGATTTCCTTGATTGATTCCGGAGGTTCAAAGCCGAAATTATCTTCAAAGGCTGTGGCACATTTGTCTCTGTTTGTAGATTCATAGCTAAACAAATCAGTGCTCCACACGTACGCTAATATGCAAACACATACGATCGTTAATGCACTATAAATGATTTTACGGTTTCTATTGTGCCAGTTTTTAATGGCAGCAAATAATAACAAGAGACCAACAACGAATAGGAATCCAAGTGCTACAAGCCGTAAAATAGATAGAAAGAGTTGTACCATTAGTTTGAGTTAGACAATGATAATCACTTTTTCGTTCGTGCATAATACAGTTCTTCGAAACCTGGGTGATTGATGACGTGAACAAGGCTGTCAATTATGTCTTCAATATGTTCGAGTTTGTCGCTGGTTCTAACCTTTTTGTTACTCCCGTCTTTGAAAAACAAAATGAGTCCGAGAATGACTGCAATTAATGCACCCGCCAAAGACGTTCCCCCTCCTCTTGCTAATATATAATTATCTCCACCGTCTTTCTCTTGAACCAGTTTATCGATTTCAGCGACCGACAGTTCAGGCAGCTCAACTAGCTTCTCTTCAAAAAACCTACTCTGCTTTTGTACGGCATATGTTCCAACCAATGCCTTGGTGCGATTGTAATAGTCTATGAATGCATTACCAGAGACAACAGGTGCCTTCCCAGAACAAAATTGTTTTAGGTTGTAGAGTGCCTCTGCTAATTCGGTGATGTTATGTTCATTCATGGGTTGTGAAGTTTACCCGGATATGTTGTCGTAAGTGTAACACCGTTTGTAATGGTTTGTTGTCTGACAAGATTTCGTCTACTTCAAATTGTGGTACTTCAGATTTATATTGAGCGATATTTTGGTGCATCCGGATATAATCAAACACCAACAGTAAGGCACCATTTTTCGACATTTCATGCGACAGCGAAGAAATGTAACTGTTAATGGAATTTTCAGTAAATCTTAAGTCGGCCATAATCCCATTGTACTGCCGTATTTTGTCCCGAACCTCAAAAAATGCATTGGATTCATACAATGGAGATGTCTTAATTCGTTCAAAACCACTTTGGTGGATGATAAATTTGTTCGTCTTTAAGATGCCACTCAGCGTTACAACAATATCTTCAGAATTCATAGACTGCTGTTGTTTGAAATGGTCAATCAAATCTGTGCATTGGTGAATTGATTGTGCCTTCTGTACTTTGGTTTTTTGTAATGCCCCACGGTTGTAATTTAAGTCTTCTAAAACGTAGTTCAGGTTACTTTGTAACGAACTCTTATCGGCCCTTTCACCTACCCAGGTATCAATTTTTAACGCGAACAATATGCCGATGATAATCATCAATACTTCTCGAGACAAGCCCATTATGGTTTGAATGAGTTTGTGTTCTTTTATTTTTGAAAAGAGGGTGCTCATGTTTCTTTTTTGAACTTTTGCTTTCGGCGTTCTTAGTGGCTCAAGTTAGGGTTTTAAACTTTCTTTTTTATAAGGGCTTACCAGCCCTTCAACCTGGTTTTCATTTTTGTAGGCCAAAAACGAAACAAAAAGCCTTTGACAGAAATATGCTTCCAGCGCTCTCTTTCGTAAGCCAAGAAAAGCAAATAAAAGGCCTTCTTGCGGTCGGAAATGCAAGCACTTTTAATGATTTTCTAAGGCTTCCTCAATTCACCCCTACGCCGGCCCGCATTTCTGTCAGGCCTATGCTCGCTGCGCATTAATTCCTGACGGGAATGACGACAAAGGGAAATCTTCAATCAAAAGAAATTCTTCAGGTTCTCATGACGTCGAACCTTCTGAATTACCTGCTGTGGGTAATCAGCAATCTGAAATCTCCAATCGTCAATTACTGCCCGATCCAATTAAAAATTAAAAACTAAGAATTAAGAATTAATCTGAAACTCGTTTCAGATCGAGGTCTTGAAAATCAAAACTAAAATCAATATTTGGTGAGATGCCTTTCATTTCTATGCGTTGTGCTTTACCTGTTTCATCCAAAGAAAAGATGGCAAACGCGTCGCAGTCCATATCGCGGTAAGTCCATTTTATAGCAAAAGTGTTGGCGTTATAGTAGCTCATTTTCCCTGACAGCTTTGGACTTCTTGTAGCTTTAAACCACAATTCTCCCTTTTGTAGAGTTACTTCAATATCACCAAACCAGTCGTCGTTATACGTGCCTACATAATCTTCCATAACCAAATGCTTGGTTTTTGCTTTGGCAACTGTTTCCCAAACTGCATTGACAACAGAATCAGCATGACCACCGCTTCGTTCGATGTAATTCTTCATAACCGTCACCCAATCTCGACCTTCAACGCCAATCAATGCGTCTTCAATTTCTCGGGTTACAGAAATGAAACTGTATCCACCTGGAGCTGCATTGGTCAATACAACAATGCCAGCGTTTAATTCTGGAATCATCACTACATGCGACAACATCCCCGGCATTCCACCAGTATGTGAAACTGTTGTATATCCATTTTTGTCTTGCAGCTTCCAACCCAAACCATAGGCTGTATAATGCGTTCGGTATGGCTCTGGGGGAGTGGCGTTAAAACCAATATTGGTATGCGCTTTCCACATTTCGTTGTGGCTAGTTGGTGATATAAATTCCGTGCCGTCGTTCATTTTGCCGT
>JBLING010000060.1:0-10450 GCA_047639155.1 bacterium | reverse complement strand
TCATAAATCGTATCTTCGACAACACCAGTCATCCAGCTACCACTGTAGCGCATAAAATTCGCAATGTTCTGATCCCCAATAAAATTAACCGGCTTTCCGTCTTTGTCTGCGAATAGACTCCCATTCGACCGAACAATTGAAGATAGGTTTCCGTTTGACACAATTCCAGATTCATTTTGGCCAAGGCCAACAAAAGGAATCAGCAAACAAACAGATAAGGCTATTTGACGTAGTTGTTTCACGACTATAAATCGTATTTCAAACCGAACATCAGACCATGTCCAAGGTCTTGTTGTTTTATAGGATATTTGTCGCCATTGGTTGGAGACATGAAGTAATTTACGCGATATTCAGTAAGAATGTTAATGCGGTCATTTACAATAAATGAAGCGCCAAATCCTGCACCAACCATTCCCCCAACACTTGTTCTAGAGAAATCTTTACCTAGCATAACTTCTTGGTATTGATCATTCAGGATAGTGCCAGACGTTTTGGTCATCACCTCAACACCACCATTCACACTCATATGTATACCGAATTTTTTGTCGTACAATGTAAATCTTAAACCAAGTGGCACATAAACATGCTTATAACTATTCTTGGCATCACCGTTGGTTTGCACATCTCTTGTAGTATAAGATGTATCGTACACTGTAACTTCACGTGTTCCAAAAACAGGATGGTATTCTATTACCTTTTTCGAAGTGATGTCAGCATCAGTAACTTGATAGTTATTCTGATACACCATTTTCTCACGTCTATTAAAATACCCAAGTCCGACAAAAGCATCTACGTTATCATGTAGCTTGTAGTTGAACAACATTTCACTACCATAGGACAGTGCGTTGGATTCGGTGTTATCACGAACAATTACCGAAGCCAAGTCACCTCCTTGATCTAGAAATCGAGTTCCGGAGCCAACGATAGTTGAAAACGATAAACTCATTTTGCGTTGGTTTGTTTTCGGCAAACCAAAATCTTCATCACCAATTCCCGCATCTAATTCTTGTCCAGATTCTGAATCCGTTTTATCCGCTATTGTTTTCTCAATATCAATTATATCTTTTTCGGTTTTCTCAGCCGGTTTTACTATTTCAATAGCTTCGTCTGTTTCATTTTTAGCACCTTCATCCTTTTGATTTGAAGCTACTTCACCAGTTTGGTTTGAAACTACATCATCAGTTCGATTTGAAACTGCTTCATCAACTTCAGATGGATTGTATGCGCCTTCATTACCTGCCTCTTCGTTGTCGGTCGAACTGATTCTAGGGTTCTCATAATCGATACCAGAAGATTCTTGGCCAGTACTATCTTTTCTTCCAGATTCCATCTTCTCAAGCATGTCTTTAAGCTTTGCCCTTTCATCCCTATCACTGTGATATGAGGTCGCATTCTGCAAATCGTTTGTGCCTGATTCTGGTAAATGATTGATGCGTTCCTGGTCAATAACCTTTAAGTCCGGATCTTCTTCACCTTGATCTTCAGTTATGTAATTAGACGTTTTATTGATGTCAGCTTCAACTTCAACTCCATTGGAGCCATTTTCTGAGGTGGTTGATTGGTCGATTTGCACCAATTCTTGGGATGATTGGTTTTGGTCTTCTGCGTTTTGCTTATTGTCTAAAGGATTTGTTAACCCAAAATATAAGGCAACAACGCCTATAACCAAACCTGCCGCTACCAGCTTGTATTTATGAAGCAGTAAACGGTTTTTAAATACATATAAAGGCGTTCGCTTTTCGAACACATTGCTCATCACATTAGGCGCTTTCTCCTGATGGTCGTAAAGTAAATCCTTTACTTGATGTTCAAATTTCTTGTCTTGCATGTTTTTCAACTTTCAATTTTTTCCAACATGGTCATCAAGTTCCTTCTCGCTCGCGCATATTGCGAACGAGAAGTACTCTCATTAATGTTTAGTAATTCACCAATTTCTTTGTGGCTGTATCCTTCGACCGCGAAAAGATTAAATACCATTTGGTAACCTTCTGGCAGCTTCTTAATCATTGCCATTATTTCTTTTACGCCTATTGAATCCAACACCAATTCTCGCTGAACGGGCTCTGCCACATTCTCCAAATCTCCAGGTTCAAATTTGCGTGAGCGTTTGTCCCAACTCCGCAACGCTGTATTGACCATTATTCGTCTCATCCATCCTTCGAAGCTTCCTTCTTGTCTAAATTTTGAAATCTTGTCAAAGATTTTAATGAAGGCCTCTTGTAATACATCCTCTGCTTCCTGTCTGGTATTAGAGTACCGCATACAAATGGCAAACATCTTATCAGCGTATTTCTCGTACAACAACCCCTGTACATGGCGATCTTCGCGAATACACCCTTTTATTAGCTCTTCATCGCCGTTCATCCAATCCACACTATGTTGTTCTTCCTTGCTCAAGTATATGACTCCTTATAAAAGTAAAACGTTGCGTACGCTGTTAAAAATAAAATATTTTTTAATTCGTGTGGCATAATTAACTGAAAAACAGCGAAATACAAAGTAAAAAAATCATTTGCTCTGGCAATGAGGTTCTTATATTTGCATCAAAAATTGTATGTCGTCTCAATACCATAACGTTTCACCGACAGACTTAAAAACACTCTCCACAGCTATTTTTAAGCATATGGGGTGTTCACAATCAGATGCTGAATTGGCTTCGGATGTCCTACAAAGTGCTGATTTGCGCGGGATAGATTCCCACGGAGTTGCTCGCCTTAGTGGATATGTTCGGTTATGGAAAGCTGGTCGAATAAATGCCAAGGCAAATCCAGTAATAATTCACGAAACAAAAACTACGGCAACGTTAGATGGGGATGGTGGATTGGGTTTAACCAATGCGGCAAAAGCAATGGACATTGCAATTGCGAAAGCGAAGGAATATGGAAGTGGTTGGGTGGCAATACAAAACTCAAATCATTTTGGTATCGCTGGTTATCATGCTATGAAGGCGCTTGAGCATGATATGATTGGAATGGCACTTACAAATGCAAGTCCGCTTGTGGCTCCAACGTACAGCAAAGAAAGGCTTTTGGGTACAAATCCCATTTGTTATGCTATTCCAGCAGGTAAGCAGGACCCAGTGGTAATCGACATGGCGACGTCAGCTGCGGCCAACGGCAAACTCGAAATTGCCAAACGTAAAAATGAAGATATTCCCACCGGTTGGTTACAAAACAAAGAAGGGCAAAACACCAATAATCCAGAAGATTTAAAACTAGGAGGAAGCTTGCTCACGCTTGGGAGCACCAAAGAAATGGGGAGCCACAAAGGGTATGGACTTTCTGCTTTTGTTGACATTTTTAGTGGCGTTTTAAGTGGTGCGAATTACGGTCCTTGGGTACCACCGTTTGTTTCGTTTTTACCTTTAGCACCAGATATGCCTGGAAAAGGCATTGGTCATTTTGTAGGCGCTATGCGGGTAGATGGATTCAGACCAATTGAAGACTTTAAGTCTAACATGGACCAATGGATCGAGCGATTTAAATCCGCACAAACAATCGAAGGTCAATCTGAGGTTATAATTCCTGGAGAACCGGAAGCACAAATGCATTTAGAGCGCAATAAAAACGGTATCCCACTTATTGATGCTGTATATGAAGATTTAAAAACTGTTTGCTCAGAAATGGATATCGCGTTTATGCTTTAGTTACTTTCCCCCCAACGATTACAATATTTGGGCTAAAAACGACCTCATCCCAAGTACGGGCTGAAAAGTACAGTTGAGCTTTCAGACACATTTTAGTAATGAACCATCCAACTTTTCGTACAATTTCTTTAAGTGGATTTTCAATAAAAACAATGCCTTCGCTCACCTCAACATTTTGATAACCGCAAGACTGTAACAATTGCTTGGCAGAACTTTTATTCAAGAAAACTTCATGGGTAAAATCGGCAAACGCAAAAACAGCAGCAAGCGGAGCATCCATGTTTGGTGTTCTAAAAATTACCTTTCCACCGGGCCTCAGACCTGTATTGACGAGTTGCAAGAAATCTACTAATTCGTCCTTACCAAGGTGTTCTACTAGATCAACGGCAAATATCAAATCATAGGTGCCTACCTTATTAACCAGGTAATCTTTTACATCTCCATGTTCAATTCCTTCAACACCAAAGGCACCAGCCATTTTAACTTGTTCTTCGCTTAAATCAATTCCAGTTGTATTTGAATAACCCAGTTGGTTCAACGCTTTAATTAACGAACCAGTTCCACACCCAATATCCAAAATTTGAATCTCCTTATTGGATGGAAGTAAAAGCTTAAACTCTCGTTCGAAATAGCGTACTTGTTGTTTAAAGTGCTGTATTTGAACGGATTGCTCCTCTTTCCCGGAATGGGTAGAGTAGTAATTTTGGTATAACGTTTCGCGATATTTATACATGTCGAATCGTTTACAAACATAGCTTATTTTTGCCTATGCTTCGATTTGGACTTCAGGAAAATAGAATAGAAGCCGGGTGTGATGAAGCTGGCAGAGGCTGTCTGGCTGGACCTGTTTGCGCAGCTGCTGTAATTCTACCAACCAAGACTTCTATCCCTGGCATTAATGATTCTAAGAAATTATCAAAATCCAAACGTGATGAATTACGGCAATGGATTGAAAATGAATCAATTGCGTGGTCTGTTGCTATGGTTTGGGAGAAAGAAATAGATCAAATCAATATTCTAAATGCATCCATTAGAGCCATGCACATTGCGTTGGATGGTTTGTCCTTGCCTCCAACATTTATAGCTGTGGATGGAAACCGTTTCAAACCATATCACGATGTGCCTCACCAAACAGTAATTAAAGGAGACGGCAAATTCCTACATATTGCCGCTGCCTCCATACTTGCTAAAACACATCGAGATGAATACATGGCCAAGCTTCATGGTGACTTTCCAGAATACAATTGGAAACAAAACAAAGGATACCCTACCATCGAACACCGAAAAGCAGTGGTGCAATTTGGTCAATCCATTCATCATCGAAAATCATTTAAATCCAAAGCACTAAAATAAAAGATATGGCCCGCAAAATATTAGCAATTCTATTTATTATCAGTGGTTTAGCTACAAAATCGCTTGCACAAAATGACTATTATATCGGCTTGGACATTGGGCCTAAATTCGATCAATATCAATTGGCAACTGGCGGAGCTCGACCGTATCAACCAAGTATCAAATTATACAACCCAATGGCTGCGACGTTTGGTGTTTTAGCTGGTGCGCTGATAGAAGAAAAATATCAGGTTGAAGTCGGCATATACAAATCTGATTATCGCGTGAACATTGATTTAATAACAGAAAGCGGCGACATTTTTTTTGCGAACACCCCTATTAATACATTTACTTCATACATGGTACCGTTTAACTTTAACGCCGTCAAAACTTGGCAGGGAAAATATGAACCAAGACACTTCATTTACGGAACTGGTGTAACAATGCTTGCTGGAACTAAAATGGGATTGGCTGAAACTTTTATAAGCCCAGAAGTACCAATAAACCCGCTAAATGCTTCGGAAGGCTCTATTTCATATGTAATATCCAACAATAGTTTCGACGCTAAAATTTTAATGCTAAATGTCAACATTGGCTACCAGTATCCCATCAATGAGTCGGTTAACATTAGTCTGGCTATGAACTCAAAGATTGGTATTGCGGGAAACAATTACTTCGACATTGTGCATCGAACCCCAAATCATGCAGAGGTGAAAAATTCCATATTTACAACTGGAACAAGCATACAATTTAATATTGGGTTCAGATATTTCTTAAACAGTGAAGAAGTCACCATTTGACAAACTTGTTGTTACTTTGACCACACATAAAGATTTGAAAAAACAACGGACACTAGACAACCCCAACCTTACCCGCAAGGAGAAATGGCGCGAAATCATTTTCGAAGCCAACACACCTGACTCACGATTATTCGATGTTATCCTTTTGTGGGCCATCCTCTCCAGCGTTGTAGTGATAATGTTGGACAGTGTTCAGACCATTTCCGTTCCTATTTCCAAGGTATTGATTTACATGGAATGGTTCTTTACAATACTGTTTAGTATTGAATATTTTCTGAGGATATATTTAAGCCGAAACGCCAGTAAGTACATTTTAAGTTTCTGGGGCATTATTGATTTAATCAGTACAATCCCTACGTACTTAAGCTTGTTCTTTCACGGCACTAAATACCTTCTAATAATCAGGGTTTTGCGATTGCTTCGTGTATTTCGAATCTTCAGACTGAGTAGGTTTAGCAAAGAGGCCTCTGGTCTAGGGAAAGCGCTACGCTCAAGTAGCAACAAGATTATAGTTTTCTTTGGATTTATATTGGTTCTTGTAATCTTGATGGGTACGCTTATGTACATCATCGAAGGCGCTCAACACAACTATGAACCTATAGAGGATAATAAATTCTCCAGTATCCCCGCAAGCATCTATTGGGCTGTAGTAACAGTAACAACTGTGGGATACGGCGATATCACACCACAAACTATTTTAGGTAAGTTTCTGTCTTCCGCATTGATGATTATTGGTTATGCCATTATCACAGTACCAACTGGAATAGTAACGGTTGGATATGTTGATCAAAAAAGAGCCAAAAGTAATTGTACAAGTTGTGAGACAAACAATGACGTTGATGCATTGTTCTGTAAAAACTGTGGTGAATCAATGAACCACACTGAGTAGATTTTATCTCAATGAGTGTAAAGGAAAACGAGGATTACTATATCAATAGTGATGGCCTTTTGGTAATGACCGAGGCCTATCATTTAAGGCGTGGAAGTTGTTGTGGCAAGAAGTGTAAGCACTGTCCGTATGCACATGAAAACGTTCCAAAATGGCGTAAAGATTAATTAAATCGAATTGCCTTTACTGGTGAAATCACGCGAACCATAATTGCCGGTATTAACATCATTAGCACACTGATTACCAAGGTTCCAATATTTAGATATGCAATTGTTTGCCATGAAATTTCTACCGGAACTGTCGCCATGTAATAGGTTTCTTCAGGTAAGGTGATAAGTCCGGTTTTCAACTGTATCCAAGCCAATCCCAATCCAAGCACGTTCCCTATAATTAACCCTGGGACGACCATCGCCAACCCTTTTAGTAAAAAGACTTTAACAACTTGACTATTATTTGCTCCTAAACTCTTTAAGACTCCGATCATTTGCGTGCGGTCTACGATTAAAATTAGAAAAGCTGTAATAAGATTCACAACCGAAACAATGGTCATTAAAATGATGATTATTATGGCATTAGAATCAACAATTTGCAGCCATTGAAAGATAACGCTGTGTTTCTCTTCTATGTTTTCGGCTCTTAACTTTATACCAATCTGATCATCAATCCAATCCGTCATAGCTTCCATTTTGCTTAGATCATTGATATTAATTTCGAAGCCGCTTACCTGACTATAATCCGTTGTGTAAATACGTTGAATTACCCTGATATCAGTAAAGCAGATGGTTTTATCAAATTCTTCTAAACCCGTACTAAAAATACCCACCAAACGCATTCTGCGTCTTCTAACCTTTGTTTCTTGTATAAAGAACACATCTAAGTTCAACCCTGTATCCAACTGCAGTTTTTCTGCAACTTTTTGAGACAAAACAAATTCATAGGTATCTACTGAGTCCGACAGTATTGGAAGCCGGCCCTTTTGAAGATTAGACTGAATAAATGACCAATCATAGTCCTTACTCACGCCTTTAAAAACCATGCCCTCAATCTCTTTCTTTGTATTGATGATGCCCGCTTTTAAGCAAAAAGGTGCAACGGAAGTAACGGTCGGGTGATTGGTAACAATTGGTATAAACGCTTGATCTAAGGGAATTAGTTTTAATTCTCGACTCTGGTTTAAATCTAAGTTACGCACATGGATGTGACCATCGAAACCAACGATTTTGTTTTTAATCTCAGATTGAAAGCCTTTAACTACACCTACAGCAAGAAGCATCACTGCCAGACTGATACCTACAGCTGCAATCGCCAACCGAATGATTAAACGAGTGAACGATTTACCTGAATCGGTGGCTAATTTTTTCCCTACGAAATAGCTAAAATCCATACTTTCGAAACGTACAAAATGCGCTTAGCGTTCAAAAATGCATAAAATTGGTCTTTTAGCTTCCATAATTGTTGCCTTTAATTTTTTCGCCTGTGGTGAATTAAAAAATACGTCTAACGAGGAAGTCAAAGATCCAGTTGTTACAGAATCACAATTGTCGCCACCAATTCAAGTTGGGGCAGCACAGTTAGAAGCCTACCTCCCACTTTTACAAGGCAAAAGAGTGGCTATGATGGTGAATCAAACCAGTGTAGTAAATTATTCACATGTCGTTGATACTTTGTTGCAATGGGGTGTTAACATCGTCAAAATATTTGCTCCTGAACACGGCTTTAGAGGCGACCATAGTGCAGGTGCACATGTTATGAATACGATTGACTCAAAAACCAGTTTACCAATCGTGTCTCTTTATGGTACCTCCAGAAAACCTTCAAATGCAATGATGGAAGGCATTGACGTTGTCATTTTTGATATTCAAGACGTTGGCGTGCGGTTCTACACGTATATATCCAGCATGCACTACTTGATGGAGGCTTGTGTTGAAAATGATTTGGAAATGATGGTCTTAGATCGTCCAAATCCAAACGGTCATTATGTGGATGGACCTGTACTCGATATAAAATACAAATCATTCATTGGCATGCACCCTGTGCCTTTGGTTCACGGAATGACGGTTGGAGAGTTTGCAACAATGATAAATGGAGAATTGTGGTTGTCTGGAGGAGATACGTGTAAATTGACTGTAATAAAATGCAGGAATTACACCCACGATTCCATGTACCAATTACCGATTCGCCCCTCTCCAAATTTGCCGACCATGGAATCTATTTATCTATATCCTACACTCGGGTTGTTCGAAGGAACCAACGTAAGTATTGGTCGCGGAACCGAAAAACCATTTGAAGTAGTTGGTCGTCCAATCGATGATTCCAAACCACCAAAAAGTATTATACCTCCAAAAGGTTGGCATGTGTTTACGCCTAAATCCATTCCAGGCGTATCAGACCACCCTAAATATGAGGGCGTTACGTGCAAAGGTCTTTTGCTTACTGATTTTGCTAATGAGTATCTAGTACCCAGTAAACGCATATATTTAGAATTGCTAGCGACCATGTATTCGACCAACGACTCTGAGCTAACAGGGGATTATTTCAAATCATTCTTTACAAAATTGGCAGGCGGACCTCAATTACAAAAGCAAATCGAAAACAATACCTCCGTTGTGGATATTTATGCAAGTTGGCAGCCCGGATTGGATGCATTTGAAATAACACGGAGTAAATACCTTTTGTATTAGTTGAAAATAATCCCACAACATTTACGTTCTTTGAGTACGTAAAACCTTTTGAAGCATGTCCAGACTTTTTTTAGTCCTTTTTATTGTCGTATCACATCTAACTTCTTTTGCGCAATTAGGCGGAAGCCAGTCGTTTGCCTTTGTCAATATTGATCCAACTGCACGTACAGCCGGCTTGGGTTCAAGCACTATGGCCGACTACAAAAACGACATCGGAATTGGGTATCACAATCCTTCGTCTTTAA
Organism: bacterium; assembly: GCA_047639155.1. GTDB lineage: Bacteria > Bacteroidota > Bacteroidia > NS11-12g > UBA9320 > UBA987. The sequence continues at coordinate 857 of JBLING010000060.1, read as the reverse complement.
ACGAATCAATGGATAATATTGTCGCCTTATCCTACAACAACTATTTCGCGGATATTAATAGTGGGTTTGGTGGATTCGTTAAACATTTCAAAAACGTTGGTACCGTTAGTGGAATGCTCACATACACTGATTATGGGCGCTTCGATGAAACTGACGAGACTGGAAAAATTATAGGTCAATTTTGGGCACAAGACTACGTTTTTCAATTTGGGTATGGCAACATTTGGGAACGCGATACACACTTCACGTATGGAACCAATGTTAAGTTTCTATATTCCGTTTACGAAAGGTACGTTGCAACAGCATTTGCAGTAGACTTTGCTGGAGCATACCACAGACCTGAGAGTAAGTTTCACGCTTCATTGTTAATCCGGAATTTGGGATACAATGCAATTCCATACGCAACTGAACGTGTTGATTTGCCCTTCGATATTCAAATGGGATTTTCCAAAAAATTGCAACATAACCCATTAAAAATGACGGTCGTAGCCCATAATTTGCAACGCTTTGATATTAGTTATGTGAATGTAAACGCAAGAAATAAGAACATAGATCTAGAAACAGGTCAGATACGCAATGAGACCATTCCTGTTGGCGACAAAGTGATGCGCCATTTAAATTTTGGTACTGAATTGGTTTTCTCTGATAACTTTCAATTACGCGGAGGATACAATCATATGAGGCGCAAAGAATTGGCGCCAGAAACGGCTAAGGGCGCTGCAGGCTTCTCTTGGGGACTGGGTATTGGAATCAAAAAATTTAATGTGGATTATGCCATGGTAACTTATTTCCCAGGTGTTAACATTTCTTATTTTACTGTTTCAAAAAACATTTCAGACTTCAAAAAAGCAAAACCA
>JBLING010000059.1:0-10467 GCA_047639155.1 bacterium | reverse complement strand
AGATGCACCCACAGAAATTTTCTTTGGTGTTACTAATTGTTGGAATGACGATGTTGTTCCTCGGCCTGACGAGTGCATTCATTGTTAGAGAAGCAGAAGGGAATTGGTTACATTTTAGTTTACCACCTCAATTTGTTAGCTCTACAGTTGCTGTGATTATTAGCTCAATTTCAATGTATTTCGCGATGCATTCTGCTAAAAATGACAATTTGAAAAATGTCACAATTGGAATGGCGGTCACTTTGCTGGCTGGCTTGGCATTTGTCTATTTTCAATTCCAAGGTTTCAACGACTTAGGAGATAGAGGTATCTTCTTCTCCCCTGCCAACGGCAGTGCTGGCGGATTAGTGAGTGGTTCTTTCGTGATCATGTTTGTTGGTCTGCATTTACTTCATTTGTTGGGTGGAATCGTTTTCGTGACGATAGTACTGGTTAAGAGCTTAATGTCAAAAGTTCATAAGAAGAATATGTTGTCGATTAGTATGTGCAATACATACTGGCACTTCGTAGGTATTCTATGGATATATTTATACCTGTTTTTATATTTTGCACCGCAATTTTAGAAGATTATGTCAAATAACGCTGTAAGCACAACGTCCACTTGGGCAGGAGGAAAATCACCATTTAGAATAAGCTATGGAAAGCTTATGATGTGGTTTTTCTTACTTTCTGATGCATTTACTTTTTCGTCACTTTTGGTGGGATACGCGACAGTACGTTTCGCATTTCCACAAGCTGATGAAGTTCAAATGGCAGAATTAAGAGATAACATGCCTTTTGGAACTGACGTTCATGAAATGTATCATACAAACCCAGAAGGATTTGTAGGTGCTATGAAGGATCAAAAAATCTTTACTGAAACACAATGGCCTGCACCTGAATTGGTGTTTAACCATTTCCCTGGTCACCATTTACACTGGCCTTTGATGTTTGTAAGTTTAATGACGTTTATCCTCATTATGAGTAGTGTTACGATGGTCCTCGCGGTCGAAGCTGGCCAAAGAATGGAAAGAAAGAAAGTAGAAATTTTTATGCTGCTGACAATTGTAGGGGGACTGATGTTCCTTGGGTGTCAGGCATGGGAATGGACCAAGTTTATAGGAGAAGGAGCACGGCTGGACGAAAACCCATTTGGTCCCGTCACCTTTGCTGCATTGTTTTTCTTAGTAACAGGTTTTCACGGTTTTCACGTACTCAGTGGGGTTGTTATAAACTTTGTTATTTACGTCAACGTATTGAAAGGAACATACGAAGAGCGTGGCCATTATGAAATGGTTGAAAAAGTCGGCCTATATTGGCACTTTGTAGATTTAGTATGGGTATTCGTTTTCACTTTCTTTTATCTTATATAGTAACCTTTAAAGCGTATAATTATCATGAGTAATCATAATACACCAGTAGACATTCACGACGAAGTAAACTACGATCCAACTGTTTGGGTTCCAAGAGCACATTCACATGGTACAAAGGGGCTTTGGAAAACGTTTTGGTTTTTATTGTTTCTAACAATCTTAGACGTTGGACTATATTTCTCGATGGACCCTACAATGTTCCGCAATGCTGTCTTTATTTTCTTAGGCGTCGTTAAAGCAGGATTTATTGTATACAGTTTTATGCACTTAACATTTGAACATAAGACTTTAAAAAAATCAATTGTATTACCAATGATTTTTGTGATTTACTTGGTTCTACTTATGTTATCTGAGGCATATTACTGGTTAGAACTAAACTGGTTGTAGTGGACAAGCAAAAACGTAGTCGCATAGCGCTCATTTTGTTTGTTTTAATACCAATTCTCCTGTTTTTCCTTTGGAGTAATGTGAACGAACAATACACCCCTCTTGAATTTATGGGGTCGTATTATGCTGATACTTCGTTGCTATCTGACAAGGCACTAATTGACTCTACATTAGGAGAATACTATTTCGTAACAGGTGACAGTATAATGGAAATCTGGTCGCTTCGCGATTTTGATTTAACCGATCAAACCGGTAACTCCATTGCCTTAGCCGACTTCGATGATAAAATAATAGTAGCCAATTTCTTTTATGCGACCTGCCCTGAGCTATGTCCGCGTATGAACAATAACCTTCGGTTGGCTGTCGAAGAATTTAAAGACAATCCTGAAGTAGTCTTCCTATCCCATACCGTGCATCCAGAACATGACTCAGTTCCAGTTCTGGCTGAATATGCTAAAAAATACGGCTATAAAAATGACAAATGGTATTTTGTAACTGGATTTAAACACGAGATATATGATCTTGCGTTAAATCATTACCACGCTGCAGCACCAAGTCCTGATGGTCGATACGACTTTATACATAGTACCATGGTATTTATTGTTGATAAAGACAAACGAATGCGCGGGTATTATGAGTCGAGAGGCAACCCAAAGTTTGCTACAGAAGTTAAAGACGCTGTGAAAGTCATGCTTGCTGAGTACAACGAAAGCGAAAAATTTAAAAAATGATTAAAAACGACAAACTGTTTTACCGTATTGCATTAACGATTTCCGTTTTGGTCTTTTTACTAGTGCTTGGACTCAACAAGCGCATAATTGAGCCGCCAACTTCTTTCCCGTCAATCATTTATAAATTCCCGATGTTTAATGCGCTTATAAATGGGACTTGTGCCGTTTTACTATTGTTCAGTTTACGGGCGATAAAGCAGAAAAAAATAGAGCTTCATAAAAAACTAAACATAACAACCTTTTTACTTTCTGCAGTGTTTCTAATGCTATACGTGGTTTACCATTTCTTCGTAACACATACCGTATATGGCGGTGAAGGAGCACTAAAAACCACATACATTATCATCCTCGGATTACATATCGTGCTCGCTGCACTTGTGTTGCCACTTATACTAATTGCTTTTTATTTTGGTTTAAACAACAAAGTGGTCCAGCACAAAAAGATAGTCCGGTTTACCTACCCCATTTGGCTTTTTGTTACTATTTCAGGTGTAATCGTGTATTTGATGATTAGTCCTTTTTACAATTTCCCGGTCTGATTTGAAAGCAACTATTCAATACCTACTCCAGCGGATATTAGGCTTATCAAAATACCTGCGTTTGTTCTCGTGGTATAAAATAAAAACATTCCATAACGACAAAGGCGAAAATGACTTTTTTCACTTTGTTGACATGATCCCACCTTCGACAACTGTATTGGATATAGGTGCCAACATTGGCATCATGTCATATTACCTCTGCAAGCATGTTAATCCAGCAAACGTATTTGCGTTTGAACCAATGCCACAAAACCTGAGAACGCTTCGATGGGTTAAGAAACGTTTCTCTTTGAACAACTTACTAATTTCGGATGTTGCTCTTGGAAACGAAAAAGGCACCATTGATATGGTAATGCCAGTCGTAAATAAGGTAAAAAAACAAGGTCTCAGTCATGTTGTTTCAGAAGACATTAAAGACTTTAATGACGGAGATGTTTTCACAACCATGATAACCAAAATTGACGACGTCTCGGAACTTAAAGATGTCAGATGTTCTGCAATTAAAATAGATGTAGAAAATTTCGAGTATCACGTTTTTTTAGGTGCCTCTACTTTTATAAAAAAGAACATGCCCATTATTTATTGTGAGTTATGGGACAACGAAAACCGGTACAAATGTTTTGATTTAATGCGTTCTTTTGGTTATTCTATTCAGTTTAAACAGGATAATGAATTGATCCCGTTTAATGAGAATAATCATACCACACAAAACTTCTTCCTTATCCCTGAATAATTACCTTTGTGCTATGCAAAACGCAATACGAAAAATCGTCCTTATCGCTTTACTGTTTATTTTAGCAGGGATGTTTTCTGAGGTTTATGCTCAGTGTCCAATGTGCCGAAGCGCGGTAGAATCAGCCATGCAAACAGAAGGCAATACGGTAGGAGTTGGTTTGAACAAAGGGATTTTATACCTTTTGGCTTCTCCTTACCTTATCGTTGCATTTGTTGGTGGCCTTTGGTACCGCAAAACGCGTAAAGCAAAAAATGTCTAATATCTCAGCAGCTCGTTCCTTTTTAAAGGGTAAATGCCCACAATGCCATATCGGCAGTATTTTTAAAGGCGGTTTATTCACAAAACATTTCAAAGACGTTCACACAAATTGTCCGCATTGCCATGTTAAATTTGAGCAAGAGCCAGGGTTTTTCTGGGGAGCGATGTATTTCAGCTATTCCTTTATTGTTGGAATATTAATTGTTTTGTCTGTCATCATGTTTTCGATGTTCGACGATCCGTCTTTGTTACTTTTAAGTGTTGTGATCATTGGCATAACCTTACCACTTACCCCATTAACAATGCGTGTATCTCGAATGATGTTGATGTACATGGCAGCACCATACCGTAAATACAAACCACATTAGCGGCAGTGTCGTTCCGTTTACTTCTTCTAGTACTTGCTTAACCCTTCTTTTCTGCTGTGTGAGAGCACCCAAAGAATCTCCATATGATGCGTCAGGCACATACTTGTATGCTTCGTTTTACCCGAACGGACAACTGAACACATCAGTTCAATTAATTGAATTCCGACAAGACGGTTTACTTCGTGCGTATTACCCAAATGGTAATATAAAATTCACACAATTTTGGAAAAATGGAATCCGAACTGGCGATACAAGGTTCTACGATAGCACCAGCCGTCTCGTCTTACACCAGGAGCTAAAGTTCAATTTGGTTCAAGGTGTTCAGCAGTTGGGTAAATACGAATACTTTCGGGATACCGCGTACTTTCCTCTAGAAGAACGCTTCAATCGGCTTTCAAAAGAAAATAGAACGGTAGTAGTTCCTGACGTGATTGGCAAGCTGGATTCTATGGTTACGATTACGCCTCCGATAGATACTATTTTGACTGGTACGAGTTGCCATGCCATACAGATTCCCAATGTGCCATTTTCTACTATTCGAATTGGAGTAAACGATGCTTTGGTCAAATGGACCAGCTATACGACAGAAGGTTGTGGTTATGGAGATATTGAGAAGGTATATGCTATGTGTTTTAACATTACACCGAACGACTCAGTAAAAACCCTAACGTGTGTGATTCAGGCCGTAATAAATGACTCAGTCATTCATTTCAATCCAAGAACCATTATTGTTCAATAAAAAACTCCATCCACATAACATGAACGGAGTTTATACTTTTATGCGAATTACAATCTTATGCTTCTTCAGCAGCAGGCGCAGGAGTTGGCATGCGAGCAGGTTCAGCGTCACCCAAAACTTGTGCTTTTACTTTAGCCTCAATTTCGTCCATTAATTCCAAATTGTCAAGTAATAATTTTTTAACCGAGTCTCTTCCTTGTCCGAGTTTTGTCCCGTTATAGCTAAACCAGCTTCCACTTTTCTGCACAACTTCCGCTTCAACACCGAGATCCAAGACTTCGCCGGCTTTCGATATACCTTCTCCATACATGATATCAAACTCAACGACTCTAAATGGAGGAGCCACTTTATTTTTGGCAACTTTTACTTTAACACGGTTACCAACGATGTCCATGCCATCTTTTATTTGGCCAATTCGACGAATGTCAAGTCGTACAGATGCATAAAACTTCAATGCGTTTCCACCAGTTGTTGTTTCTGGACTTCCGAACATTACACCAATCTTTTCTCTTAATTGATTGATGAAAATACAGATACATCCAGTTTTGCTAATCGTACCCGTAAGTTTTCTCAACGCTTGAGACATTAATCGCGCTTGAAGTCCCATTTTAGAGTCACCCATGTCACCTTCTAGCTCAGCTCGAGGCACTAGTGCTGCAACCGAATCGATTACAATGATGTCAATTGCACCAGATCGAATTAGGTTATCCGCAATTTCTAATGCTTGTTCACCATTATCAGGTTGAGCGATTAATAACTCATCCGTATCAACTCCAATTTTTTCAGCATAGAACCGATCAAATGCGTGCTCTGCATCGATGAATGCCGCGATACCACCCAATTTCTGGGCTTCAGCTACACAATGTAAAGCAAGTGTCGTTTTTCCAGATGCCTCTGGACCATAAATCTCTGCGACACGGCCTTTTGGTAATCCACCAATACCGAGTGCCATATCCAACCCCAAAGATCCAGTTGAAATGGATGGAATATTGACAACAGAATCGTCATCCATCTTCATCACAACACCTTTGCCATATGATTTCTCTAACTTATCGATCGTAAGTTTGAGTGCTTTTAGTTTTTCTGCGTTTTCGTTCGCCATTTCCTTTGTTTTATTACTTAGTTCAAATATAATGGATGCAGTATTTGAACGAATATCAACCCACTTTATGTTGATAAGTAAACTCCTAATGCAGCCTTGACCATACGTTAAGCACAAAAAACCACGTTATTGTGGAAATGTTCTACTGCGTAAGACAGTGTGTTCATTTAATTTTGAGTGATTAAAATTATGGGTAAAAAAACACTTTTTCTTGTTCTGACCATCAGTTGTAGCCTAGGTTTTCAAGTTTCTGCTCAAACAGATACGTCAACCACGATGTCGATTGATATCAAATCGGATTATGAACCAAAAGTGTCGGGTGCCAACAAAATCATTACAAAGCCTGATATTCAACCCATTGAAGGCAACAACCCAAGCTTCACGTACAAACTTCCCAATTTTGCCTATAGTGTTTTGCCTACATATAGACCGGCAAAAGCGATTGGAATTAAATCCGAACTCGATGAGCCATTATTTGGGAACTACTTCAAATTAGGCGCCGGCAATTATCTCACACCGTATGCTGAAATACGCATTCATAGTGTTCGGAATAAAAAATACAACTATGGTTTTTATGGCAAACATCTTTCTGCCAACGCCGGAAAACCAGAGAACGCTGATTTTAGTGACAACCACATTGGAGTGATTGGATCCAAAATTGGAAACAAAGGTGAGCTCACTGGAAAACTTGATTACGAAAGACACGTAGTCCATTTTTATGGTTACGATGCCGACAGTTTTACGTTTGAGAAAAAGCAAATTAACCAAATATTTAATGACTTTAACGGTCAAGTGCTGTACGATAGAGGGTATAATGAAAAGCGAATTGGTTCGCAGCTCGGTTTTAACTTTTATACTTTTAGTACGCACGGCAATAGACGAGAAAATGATTTTGAAGGCAGCCTTCGATCTAAATTTAAACTCGGTCAAAGACGCGAGGTTAATGTCGATGCTAAAGTGGATTATACCAATCTAATTGACAATGCTGAGCCAGCGCTCAACCGAACATTTGTACGCGTTTTACCTTCGTACTCATTTCGATATAACAAGATCGACTTTACCGTTGGGGCAAATGCCGTTGTAAATATTGATAGCACTAAAGGCACATTTAGATTGTTTCCAGATGTAACTGTAGAACACTTCTTGGTTCCCAAAAAAGTATTGGCATTCGCTGCTTTGAACGGTGATGTTAAAAAGAATTCTTTGCGACAGTTGTCCTATGTAAACCCTTTCATTAGTAACGATATTGAAATTCGAAATACGGTCAATAGCTTTAACATACTTGGTGGATTAAAGGGAAACCTGGTAAAAAAGATTGATTATTTGTTAAAGGTGCGGTACTCCATCGACAACGACTTACCATTGTTCTTAACCGACTCTGTAGCCACGAGGTCGTTTGGTGTGGTGTATGACGATGTACAAACGGTTGCGTTTACAACCGGACTTGGGTTTAGGTTAGACGAACGTTTTTACATTCAGTTCAACACAACGTTGTACAACTACAAAACAGAAATTGAAGACAATGCATGGCAGCTGCCTTCCATTGATGCCGACCTGAATATGCGGTATACGATAGCTAAGAAATTGGACCTACGCGTTCAATTGTACGCAATCGGGGAAAGATTCCAACGCGACATGTTTACAACTGAAAAGGCTATAGAGACCTTGTCTCCATTCCTCGACGTAAATGTTATGGCAGACTATCGATACAAGAAAAACATCTCATTCTTTTTGAATGTAAATAATATTTCAAATTCTAGGTACCAAAAATGGTATGCATATCCATCTTTTGGCCTTAATTTGTTGGCTGGAATAACCTTTTCATTATAAGCTTAAAATAACGTCATTTATGGAGTTGATAGATTTAGTTTCCGAATTACTTTACAATAAAAACTGTGTAATCATACCCAGTTTTGGTGGATTCGTTGGAAATTTTAAATCAACTGACTTTGACAGCAATCGTTTATTGATTTCTCCAACCCGTAAAAAGGTGGCTTTTAATGAGAGCTTGACAGAAAACGACGGATTGTTAATCACCGCGTTACAGAAACGAAAAGAAATTAGTTACGAGCAAGCTGAGAAAGAAGTGGCTCTTTTTGCTTCATTCCTTAGAGATAGGTTGTTAAAGTACAAGAACTATGAATTCAAGAATTTGGGTTCATTGTATTTGAATAAAGAAGACAAACTCATTTTTGTTGCTTACGATGGTGCCAATTTCCACAAAAAAAGCTTCGGATTGTCTGAGGTCAAGATTAAAAAACTTGTTGACGCACCAATCGTAAAGTTAACTCCGCAAAAAGCCGTTCAACCACAAAAATCAAAAATAGTTCCGATAGCGGATACGCAAAAGAAAAGCAAATTCTACTTCCCACAAGTCGCAGCGTCAATAGCAATCTTATCTTTGTTCGGTGTGATGTTATGGCAATTATTACGCACGTCAGCAGACCAAAACGTGCAGAATACGCCGATTGAAACAAAAGCACAGAATGAGACTACAGCTTCCCTACTACCGGATATTGATTTAGGCGATAGCGACGTAGGTGATGCCGAGGTTTTAACTGAAGAATCATTTGATCAAGTGGAGACAACAATGGAATACACGGATGTCACCAATGAAACATTGGCCAAAAAAGCCCAGGTTATCCCTCAAACGATTCCGGAAGAAATAGAGGTCATGGAGGAGTTACCTGTTAAAGTTGAGCAAGAAATTTTGGATCCAATCGTTAAAGAAATAGCAGATGAGCCAATAGTTGAAACGAAACGAGTTGCCGTTAAGACCTTCGATCCTTTTAAAGAAACAGTGTACTACATCGCAGTTGCTAAAAATTATACGGGAACTACGGAGGCAGCGAAAAGAAAAAAACTAGAACGCAAAGAATACAGTCTTTTCGAAGTTGCTACAGCTACCGAAAAGGTATTGTGTATTGAGAAGTTTATCTCAGAGAAAAATGCCCAGGATTTTTTAAGCCTGGTAAAAAGATATGATGACCGCAGCGCGTTCATCTTTGAGAAGGAAGAATAAATAATTGAAATAATAAAAGTTAGATGAAATCAATTTTGTTGCAAGCACCTACTATCGCGTCAGATACAACCGGTTTGGTAGTAGAAACAGAAAAGCAAATGAACGTGTTAGATATGGCATTGAACGGCGGTATCATGCTCATTCCAATTGTTATACTTAGCGTTATTGCTGTGTATCTATTGGTTGAACGATATCTAACCATAAAGAAAGCACGTGAATATGATCCTTTGTTCATTAAAAGAATCAAGGACATGGTGTTGGATGGCAATATAAAAGGTGCTCAGAGCCTTTGCGAAGCAACAAACACACCCATTGCGCGTATGTTAGAAAAAGGACTTTCGCGTATTGGTAAACCGCTACAAGATATTCAAGTAGCAGTGCAAAACGTTGGTAACCTCGAAGTATCCAAGTTAGAAAAAGGAATGCCTTTATTGGCAACAATTTCTGGCGCAGCACCAATGATTGGATTCTTAGGGACCGTAACGGGTATGATAAAAACTTTTTACACCTTGGCACAAAATGCAGATGGAATTCAAGTAGGGTCGCTTTCAGGTGGGATTTATGAAGCGATGGTAACAACAGTTGGTGGATTGATAGTATGAATTATTGCCTACATCAGTTAAAACACATTGACCGCTATGATTGACAAAGTAATATACCGTATGGAGTCAACTACGATGGAATTTTTGGATATATTACACGAACCTGCGTCGTAATACGTTATTAATGAACAGGTTGATATGAAACTAAAAAAAAGAAACAAGGTTGCAGCAGAATTTAATATGTCGTCTATGACGGATATTATCTTCCTTCTGTTGATCTTCTTTATCATCACATCCAAGTTTACACCAGAACCGATATTGAAGGTATTGCTTCCAAAAGGAGCTATAACAGAAGTTACCAAACAGACGATTAAAGTAACGGTGAACGCAGAACTAAAATATGCGGTTGACAATGAAATAATGAACTTTGACCGTTTACCTGAAGCACTTGATGCGGCATTAACCCAAAACCCAGGTGCAACGGTATCCATTTACGGAGCAAAGAGTGTCAATTACGAAAAGGTAATGGACTTAGTATATATGGTAAATGAGCTAGGGGGTAAACCCGTATTGGCGTTGAAACCTGTGAAATAAAAACTGTTATGGATTTAAATCACGAACACGATCGCAAAGGACTGGTAGCAACCATCCTCATTCACAGTATCATTTTTTTATTGATGCTTATATGGAT
>JBLING010000058.1:0-10509 GCA_047639155.1 bacterium | reverse complement strand
AGAAAAGTTTGGTAAACGACCTTCATTTTGAATATGTCGTTTTGTTAATTCAGTCAATTGATTAATTCGCAATGGTTTGCGTTCAACCAAAAGTTGATCGCCCGAATTTACAAGTACCTCTAATACGTTTCTATCGTTTTGTTTAATAACAGGTGGTGGTATACTAGGATCGGGATACGGTGGTAATTGCACGCGTAAACCTTTTTGTTGATCCATTGTGGTGGTTACCAAAAAGAAGACCAAAAGCAAGAATGCGATATCCGCCATTGAACCGGCATTAATCTCAGGTATTTTTCTACTTTTTCTCGCCATTATATTCGTTATTTATCAAATATGGTTTTAACTGATGAGGCAATAGCCATTATGATTGAAAGCGCAATCATAACTCCAGCAACCCAAACACCTGCATGAGAAAATTGAAAGGCACCTAATGTAACGCCTTCATCTATCATAGCCTGTGGTACCACGTCGCTCGCCATTGATTTTCCAATAAAGAATAAAACAACCATGACAACCGCGCCACCTACAGTCCATAACAGCGCTTTTGGATTTTGAATGATACCTACTAGCGCTAAACCCAATGCCGCAATAACTGCAACACCGATATAAATAAGGGATTGCCAAATGCCAAACGATGCTGGACCTTTTTGCAATACCTCATTGTCGCTAGGTATAGTATATGTTCTGAACATAAATATTAGTAACAGTACCACAACGATACCGTAGTATATGTATGTTATTAATTTTTTAGAGTTCATAGAATTTGATTAGCTTGTTTTAACAACATTGTTTTTGATCAACATGTCTATCAAACGGATAGAAGCATCTTCCATATTGTTCACGATAGAATCAATTTTTGATACCAATAAGTTGTAAAACACCTGAAGGATAATCGCAACGATAAGTCCCGCAACAGTTGTTAAAAGTGCTACTTTAATACCCTTTGCAACAATTGCTGGAGAGATATCCCCTGCATTTTGAATATCGTCAAACGCTCTAATCATACCAATTACTGTTCCCATGAAACCCAACATTGGAGCAAGAGCAATAAACAATGATATCCAAACCAAGCCTTTTTCTAACTGGCCCATTTGTACTTCACCGTATGATACTACAGATTTTTCAACGTGATCTAATCCTTCATCTGCTCTGTCAAGTCCTTGGTAAAATATACTGGCTACTGGTCCAGGAGTGCTTCGCGCAACGTCCTTTGCAGATTCAATTCCACCAGAAACCAATGCGTCTTCCACTTTTTGAACAAACTTATCTGAGTTCGCACTTACTGTGAATAATGAGAGTAAACGCTCGATTACGATCGCTAGTCCTAGAATTAAACAGAGTAACGGAAGGGCCATAAAGCCAGCACCACCCTCGATAAATTTGTCTCGGAGAACCGCTATTCCTTCGCCTTTTTCAGCTTTTTTTTCTTCAGCAACTACGTCTTCAGCTGCGTTAGTTGCTTCATCTTCCACAGCTACATCGTCAGCGGAAGCTTCATTTGCTTCTCCTGCGTCAGGGGCTTCTTCGCTTTTAACTTCAGTGTTTGCAGCGTCCGATGCCGGGTCTTGTGCATACGTGGATAGGTTTAATCCTAAGAACAACGCCAATGCTAAAATCAATACAATCGTTTTTTTCATTATTTCAGATCTTTTATAAGATATTGTGACTACTGGCAAAAATAGAAAAACTTTGATATTAACCTTATCAATTAATTATCAATTTATTTTTATCACTTTTCCCATCAGTACAATGCAAAGGCCGCATTTTTATTGTGAATTTATGGTTTATGTTTGAGGAATAATCGGAATGAGTTGACAAACGGGAATGGCTAAATCAAAAACGGTGTACTTCTGCCAAAACTGTGGGGCGTCTTCCCCAAAATGGATTGGTAACTGTCCCTCGTGCAAAGAATGGAACACATATGTGGAAGAAGTAGTAGAAAAATCGACTACTCAAAATATACCTGCATGGGTAGACGAACAGGATGATAAAGTTAAAAAGGCAACCCCCAAACTCATTACCAGCCTACAATCCGGACCAGAACAGCGCATAGATACTACGGACGGAGAGTTGAACCGTGTTCTAGGTGGAGGAGTGGTGTATGGAAGCTTAGTGCTAATTGGAGGGGAACCTGGTATTGGCAAATCAACCTTGATGCTTCAAGTAGCGCTTCAAAGTGATCAGAAAGTGCTTTACGTGAGTGGAGAGGAGAGCGAAACCCAGTTAAAGATGCGGGCAGATCGTATAGGTATTCGTAATGAAGCCTGTTACATTTTGTCGGCAACCGAGATACAAGAAATATTCAAACAAGTTAAAAAATTAAAACCTCAGTTTTTAATTATCGACTCAGTTCAGACCTTATTTAGCCGCTCAATTGAGTCAACACCAGGTAGCATATCACAAATTCGCGAGTGTACCAGCCAATTGCTACGGTTTGCCAAAGAAACCAACACCCCTGTTTTTCTCATTGGGCATATCACTAAAGACGGACAAATTGCGGGTCCTAAAGTGCTAGAGCACATGGTCGATACTGTTTTGCAGTTCGAAGGTGATCGCCATCATGTCTATAGAATTCTACGCGCCGTGAAAAATAGATTCGGTTCTGCCTCCGAAATGGGGATTTATGAAATGGCCGGTGAAGGGTTACGGGAAGTATCCAATCCATCTGAGGTCCTAATCTCTGACAGAGATCAGTTGTTGTCTGGAATATCAATTACCGTTGCGGTTGAAGGTGTACGGCCTTTAATGATAGAGACCCAAGCATTGGTGAGCACAGCTGTTTATGGAACGCCTCAAAGAAATTCAAATGGTTACGACTTGCGTCGCTTAAACATGTTGTTGGCTGTGCTTGAAAAGCGTTGTGGCTTTAAACTTGGTTCGCAAGATGTGTTTGTCAACATTGCTGGAGGTCTAAAATTAGATGACCCGGGTACAGACCTTGGCATTGCAGCGGCAATTCTATCGTCGTATGAAAATATTCCGTTACCAACATTAACCGCTTTTGTTGGCGAGATTGGATTGTCTGGCGAAGTGAGGGCTTCTAGAAGGATGGATCAACGGATAGCCGAAGCGGAAAAACTTGGTTTCGAAGAAATACTAATCAATGCAAATGCCATTAAAGGTAAAAAGGCTAGCGCAATCAAATTGGTTGGCGTTAAAAATATTATGGAAGTGGCCGAATATCTTTTTGGCTAAGGTTATTTAACTTCTTTCGTAAACAAGATTAACAATCCCATTTTCGAAGGCTTCTGTAGAATTGAGTTTAAAGGAAGTTTCTATCCCGTTTTTAAACAATGGACGACCTTTTCCCAAAACAACGGGGATAATACTGATTAACATAGAATCAATCAGACCTTGATTCAAAAAGCCTGCAATTAGGTCTCCTCCTCCAATAACCCAGATGTCTTTGTGCGAAAGATTCTTGATTTTCTGTAAACTCTTTTCCGATAAGTCTGAAATCAATTGCGTTTTAGGCGTTGTTATATCCACTTTTCCGCTACCCGAAACTAAGAAACAGGTTTTATCACCGTATGGCCATTCAACGTCAAAGCCAATTACGTCTTCATACGTTTTTCTACCCATAATCACCGTGTCGATATGCGACATAAATTCGACATATCCGTAATCTACGTTTTCAGGATGTGGGATACTGTCTAGCCAGTCAATACCCCCATCTTCACGGGCTATTAAACCGTCGATACTCGTAGCGATAAACAATTTGAACAGATGCATATTTTTTTTTAGGTTGTTAAAGAGTTGTGCATTTTGCCGTTTTTAGGTCGGTGTTGAACAATATTAGACCTTCATTGGTGCTGTCTAAAACGGCAAGCTGATTCCCATTATACCAAACGGCCGACTGACCAGCGCTGATAAAATCATCACAAGCTCCAATGGCGTTACAAAATAGCACAGGAAGGGCACTACCCTTACTCAAATTTTTAAAATAACCCTTGGCTTTAGAGACAGCGTTTTGCGGTTTCGCAGCGCTCGCAAGATACACTTGGCATCCAATACTGACGGCATGTTCAAAGTGAGAGGTTTGAACACTTTCGTAGCAAATGGCAGGCGCGATTCGTAAATCATGGGTTTTAATCATCACTTGTTGGGTCCCTTCAGCAAAAAAGGGTATTTCATCCTCATGCAGTATTTGTTTATTGTAAACGATCGGTTGCACGTTAGGCTGATAAATAAACATACTTATGTATCGCTTGTCTTCGATTGCTAATGGAGCTCCACAAGCAATAATCATTTTGTATAGCTTGCTTTTTTCTTGCAGCACCATAAGTCTTGAATCCTCGGGATTTGTGCCAAATTGTTCCGCCAATTGCGGTTCATATCCCGTTAATGAAAGCTCTGGAAAGCAGATGAGATCAACCTTGAATTGAGCACATTTTTCAATAAACCGAATGTGGTTTTTAATATTTTTCTCAATATCCCCCTTAATTGATTTGGTTTGAGCCAGTGCGATTATCATTAGAAACTGTGAGACTAAGGATTCAAATATTTATTCCTCCAAAACGTTGAAGTAAAAAAGAATACTATCAAAACGAATAGAGCGCCCGCGTACATTCCATTAGCCAATAAACCATTCCAGCCATATTCAACCAAAAACAAGGTAATTGAAATGACAAAGTTTACCAATCCCCATATTTTGTTTTTAACATTCCCTAAGCCAAATCCACTGAGCATGGGTTGCCGCCAGATGCCCAAGACGAAGTGCGGCATAGCATTCATTAAAGTTAAGCCGATAAAAAAATCAATGAGTTTCATGTTATTGCTTTTCTATAAAGTTTTTGAATTGTGTCATCCATTTTTCACCTTGCTTGCCAAACATATTGGGAAATAACTTGAACATTATTTTCGGCATGAATCCCCTGATAGCAACATAATCGAACTCATAGGCATACTCAGTTTTTCCGTCGCCTAAGTCATTAAAGCGACACACCATCGTGTTGTCCATATGAATGTGATGATAAAAAGCCTCAAAACTATCTGGAAGATTATTCTTTGTTGTGGTTTCGGTCAGTTATATTTTACGTTTTCCATCATCAAAATACATTTTAGATATGACACCGTCTTCACCTTGGACTCCGGAAATTAACTCTTTTCGCTGGAAACCATCTTGGTATTCTTTGAGGTATTGCGGATCAGCAAAATATTTGGCGACTGTTGATTTTTCTTTATGGATGATGGTAGACCTTGTGAACTTCATAAGAATTGTGATTTGAAATCAAATATAAAACACATTCAGAAAGATTAGTAGCTTAAGCGGACTTAGCAATAGGGGTCAAGAAAATTTCTGCCATCATACATCGAACACTACCGCCACCATAGTTTTCAATCGTTGCGACAGGAATAGGAACAAGTTTTACATACTTCTTAAGCGACTTTCGTTGAGAATTTTTTAGCGCGTTATACGCGGAATCAGACAAGATCATTAAGGAGTCGCCAGCGTTGTTTTTAACCTCTAACATGTTTCCAGCAAACGCATTCATTTGATCAATGCTGATTTCTATAACCAATTTCTTTGTTTCAGACAATCGCTCTAGCACCACATTTTTGTTGCGTGATATGCACTCAGAACAAACGACGGCAACATCGGTCCCGACACTCAGCAACACATTTGTATGGTATATGGGTTGATCATCTTGCCCAATAGCACCAAACAATAGGGCTCGATATTGAATTGCTTTGCAAAATATTTTGAACGCACTTGAGCTTGTTCTTTGTGACTCGCTTGCAAACGCTATCTTATTGACGTGGTCGAAGACCATACTCCCTGTGCCTTCCAAAAATGCCGGTAAACCTTCCATCCACGACCAATTGTGAATAGCAGTGACCTTAAATTGCTTTAATAAAATATCAATTACAGGAAGAGATCGCTCTGCTCTTCTATTTTGAGCAAACATGGGATACAACATTACAGTTCCATCGTTGTGCGTGCTAATCCAATTGTTTGGAAATATAGCGTCTGGTTTTTCTGGTTCCTTCGAATCATCACATACAATCACATTGACCTGATGGTTTCGCAGCGTTTGCACCATATTGTCGAACTCTTTAGAGACCTTTTTCCGGAGCGATTCTCGATGAACGTCGCCCTTTTTCTGAAAGCTATTTGTCGAGGCGGTTTCTGGATTAAAACCGAAACTAGCCGGTCGAACCATGAGAATGTTTGACGTTGTTTGCACACCCTTCACCTGGTTAATTGAATGTACCACAACCCAGATATTGAAATTTAGAATCTGTTAAGAGGATTTTATGGGTGAATTGGGAATCGGCATCGTCAATGCACTTCGCCTCATTAACAATTAAAGTTAACTTTTTAGACGAATTCGTTAACTCAAAACGGGATAGGTCTTTGCTATTATTAAACGCGGACCCGATAAAATGGCGTTCACCATAATCCAAGATCAGGTTGTACAACAATGAGTCTTGGGCATTTTTCATCAAAATTATTTGCCAACCTGGTTCATTGCCTCCGCCGGTGAAGATTGTATCTACTGGATTAATTTGGTCCACTGTGTCCAAAGCATTCCCGCTTTTTTGATTGTTTGATGAACAATTGGTTAAAAAGAATGTACTAGCAAGTAGGATTATAATTTGGTATTTCATTCTCGATTCAGTTTGGAAGTTGGGAAATAAATCTTGTACGCTTTTTCAATGAATCCAAAACCAAATCGATCTAAAGTTGCGTCTGTCTGTAAAAGTGCAATGATATCTTTAGACTGAATTGCCTGTTGAAGGTCAAAATGATCAACGGTCAGCTCGTTTGTGAAGTATTGTGGGTACACTGCTTTAAAGTAATACCAAAACTCTCCGTTATCACCCCCAACGTTACTGAGTCCAAGGTTGTAAAGGCCCCAATAATAGCTGTCTGCAATTACGGCTGTGTTTATTTTTCCCTCCTCTTTGGTATAACGGTGTGTAGGGTATGCCATATCAAAATGTGGTAGTGTTTGGAATATATTCAAACCGTCTTCCACATCCGCGTCCGACCCTTTTGTTTCTTTGGTTGTGAATCCAGAAAGTGTATAGGTAAGCTTAGGAAGCGTTGTATCACAAAAGCTATTCCATGTACTTAAGATAGTATCAGCTGCGAGCACCATGCCGTACTGACTCCAGTGAATTCCGGTTAATGGAAATAATGGTGCGGATTCTGTCCCTTTTTCATTTCTAAACCAATGGTGTAAGTCGATATACTCTATACGTACTTGATTCATCGCGTTCTTAAACGCAACATAATTGGTCATAGGTTGTTGAAACTGCCAATAATAATCTGGGATATACTCCTCGTAGTAACTCCCTTTTCCAGGAGCAAATATCATTTGCAAATGAACATCCAGTTTTGCTAAAGTATCGTACAACATCTTGAACTGCTTAACTTTAACAGCTATAGCCGAGTCCCCGATGTAATCCATACCCAAATGCGCTTCAATATATGGCGTTTCATACAGGCAATTCTCCTTACCAATAATCACGTATTTGGCATTTGCTTGTTTAAAAAGACTATAATCTATTTGATTTATGGTTCGAACTAAAGGCCGCTGAAATCCAAATGAATCCGTGCTATACTTATCTGCCCTTTTCTGGAAACTGCCATCCAACCATGACGAAAGCGTTATCGACGGTTTTGTGTGTGTATAGTATTCGCCTCTAAGTCCTTTAAACTCCCATAAATTGAAGTTTCGCTGAATGACTGGCAGGATAAACAGCAGTCCCACTATGCCAACGCATATTTTATATAGAATTGATTTACTCAAAATCTAAAGTAGATAAATGGGTTAAAAGATCCAGTCGACAAACTCGCAATACTCAAAACCAATATTACGATTGCACAACTGAAATATAACAAGAGTGCTGGACTACGATAATCTTGATTGTAAAAATGTGACATCCACTTTTTGCCAATTTTGGTTGCTGGGAAAAAACTAAACAGTACAGCCACACTTGTTAACCATAACATCTTGGTGTGGTATAAATGGATTGTTGGTACAAAGTCGAGCCGAAATAAGTTCTGGTAAAATGTAAAGGCATCTGCTGTCCGGTCAATCCGAAATACGACCCATCCTAGAACAACAATTATAAAAGTGAATAATATGCGTGGGATACGGAATGATATTGACTTTGACAACCCTGTTAATCGCTCAAAAACAAGAAATGCGCCATGGTAAACGCCCCATAACACAAAATTCCAACTCGCGCCATGCCACAAGCCAGAAAGTAAAAAAACGATAAACAAATTGCGATAGGTACTCGATACACCTGACCTGTTTCCGCCTAAAGGTTTGTACAGATAATCACGCATAAAAGTGCCCAAAGTAATGTGCCATTTGCGCCAAAATTCTGTAATTGAAATACTTGTATACGGTGCGTTGAAATTCTCGGGGAACTTAAAACCAAGCATTTTGCCAAGACCAATAGCCATATCTGAATACCCGGCAAAGTCGAAATAAATTTGAAAGGTAAATAGTATGATGCCCAACCAAGCAACGCTGGTTGTCCATTCATTCGGTGATAAGTTGAAAATTGTGTCTGCAGTGACTGCTAGTGTGTTTGCGATTAACACTTTCTTACCTAATCCGATGCAAAACCGGATAAAGCCTTCAACAATGTTTTGATTTGAAACGACTCTCGAAGTGATTTGTTTTGCGATTTCCCCAAATCGAACAATAGGGCCCGCGATTAATTGCGGGAACATCATAATGTACAAAACATAGTCCGATACACTTTTTAACGGCTTATTGTTGCCTCTATAGATGTCAATTGAATACGTTAGTGTTTGAAAAGTATAGAATGAAATACCGATTGGTAAAATAACATCTGGTAATGGGATTGAACCAATGGAGAACACACTAAGCGCTGTGTTTACATTGTCGGCAAAAAAGTTGGCGTATTTAAAATAAGCTAATAATCCTAGATTTAGGGAAATTGAAGTTATCAGCCATTTCTTTTTATTCGACTGTGTGGCGCGATACAGTTGACGAACGATGTAATAATCAATTACGGTAGAAGCCAACAGAACAAAGACGAATTTGGGTGCTCCCCAAGCATAGAAGAAAATGCTACCTGCTAGCAACCAGTAGTTTTTATACGACTTTGGCAACAGGTAATAAACAATAAAAAATAACGGAAAAAAATAGAATAGAAATGTTAATCCGCTGAATACCATTTACCTATGAGGTCTTAGTCTCTGCGAATGTACTATCTGGGAATTCATATTAAAAGCGTTATAAATAGATGGCAAGTCCAGACACACTGTTTATCTTGAAATTGGAATGCTTTCACCATTAAGAAACGCCAACTCATTTTTGCGCGGTTGAAGTGGTTTGAGTTGTGCTGTATTTATCAGTAATTCGCTGTCAATCATTTTAAACTCATTACTCAAAATCACATCTTCAAACTCTGTGACATTGCGTTTGCTTTCTACTTTTTCATTGTCTACAAAATGAATGATTGAACCGTTCCCTGATGCTTTAATGAAAGTGATTTTTTTAACGGATGTAAATACCAAACCCTGGTTTGTAATTACTGGTATCTTGGTGAATTTACTTTTTAATATGCCATTTACCATTTGGTATGCAGTGGTCATGTTCATTTTACTCTTCGCCACATTTTTTACCGCATTTTGGAGTTCTTCAATATCCAAAGGTTTGAAAAGGCATGTTATCCCAGAATACTTCAACGCTTTGACAGTGTATTCGTCATATGCAGTGACAAAAATGATTTCAAAGTTTATTTCGTCAAGTGCTTGTAGAATTTGAAAGGAGTCGCCTTCCTTTAAGGTAATGTCAAGAAATACAAGGTTTGGTTTGTGTAATTCAATAGCCAGAATCGCCCCTTTTATGTCTTCTGCCATGGCGACAATTTCAACATCAGGGCAAAAGCTTTCTACTAATGTTTTAATGACTTCACGACTTTTTAATTCGTCATCAACAATTATAGATTTAATCATCTTGGTTTTGTGGTTTGGTAATTATTGGCAAAAAGATGGTAACCCTAGTTCCGATTGCATTTTGGACGTCATCAAATAAATCAAGAATGAAAAATTCAGGGGTTTCGGTTAAATTTCGTGTTAACACTTCTAACCTTTCACTCGTTACTTTTATTCCTTGTGACTTGTGTTTTTTAGTGCGGTGTGCATTTAATTCCGAGCTTTTTAATCGACCGATGCCATTGTCTTCTATGGTGCATTTAAGCTGGTTTCGATGTTTTGTAAAACTTATTCTAAGCTGTCGATCATCTGATTTTGGAAGTAAACCATGAATTACTGCGTTCTCAACGTAAGGCTGCACAAGCATACTAGGTACGAATAAATGCTTCGGATCAAGACCATCTTCGATAGTAATGCTGAACTCTAATTCATTCTCCATCCGAAGTTTCTCGAGTTCTAAGTATGTGAACAACCAGTCGTACTCTTCTTTAAGTGTGATGTATTTAACTCTAGAGTTTTCGAGAATCATCCGCATTAGACTCGAAAACTTTGTCAAATAGTTATAGGCTTCTTTAGGC
>JBLING010000057.1:0-10530 GCA_047639155.1 bacterium | reverse complement strand
ACATCGTGAAGCAATGCACTTACAATTGCAGTTGTCCCTAATCCAACCTCTTCTGCTGCAATTCGAGCAACCGCGATTGGATGATAAATGTAAGGCTCCCCAGATTTTCTGCGCATGTCTTTGTGCGCATTTAAGGCCAGTTCAAACGCTTTGCGAATGATTTTTCCGTCTCCTTCTTCCCGTGTACTTTTTGAAACACGAAGCAGACCACGATAACGATTTAATATCTCTTTTTTCTCCTCCTCAAGATCGAAAATCTGCATATTTCAAAAATACACGTTGTGCGATTTATTCACGAGAAGAATTAAATGTATTTTTAATTTAAGAATAGACGACTACAAAAGGTTTTCGTAAAGATTACCTTACGATATTAATAATGCCTTTTAGCTCGTAGGTTTTACCTGATGTACTTGTAGCTTGAATTAAATAGGCGTAGATACCAACTTCACAATAACGACCGTTCGCTTTCCCATTCCATTCTTTATTTATATCATTAGATTGATACAACTGCTCACCCCATCGATTGAATATTTCGATATGATAGCTGGTTACATTCCTGCCAACCACCTTAAATTCCTCAGTTACTTCTGATCCTTTTCCATTTGGTGAGAATGCATTTGGAACGAAAATCTGGATATCTGGCAACACGCGAATATTGTCAGTGTACACATCTTCACAATTATTGGCTGTCGTTGTTGTAAGACTTACCAAATACTTCCCTGTGTCCTGACCAAAATCAAAACTGGGTGATTCATTGGTCGACTTGTCTAATGGATTGCCAGTACCGAAATCCCAACTGTGATACATACTATCACTTGAGAAACTAGTGTTACGGAATTTTATTAGAGAATTCACCACTGAAACTTCTCCTGAAGGATACGGCCTAAATGAAGCATCAGGGGATGCGTGAACTTCAACAGCATTTAACCATGTTTTATTGTAAACACAGCCAGCTGGTGAAACAGTATGCAATGAAATAGAATATGTACCTTGTGTCTTGTATGTCGTAATTGGTTGAATTTTAACATGACGCTTTTGACTTTCACCAAGGTCCCACTCCGTTTGTGTCAGCGACCAATCCACTACTTCCGAATCGTATATATATCTAGGTTTAAATACATAGGGTGTACATCCGATAAAATTAGAATCTAACAGGTGGATTTTCGCCTTAGGATTTATACGCACCTTATACGATTTTGTGGTAGTCGGACAATAGCCCTTACCTACCAATTTCATATCAAGCAACGTTTGTCGTTGACCTATTTCATTTTTTGAAGGCGTATAGATGTACACATTATCCTTTCCATAAAAAGTGGTATCACCCTGTATTGAAAAAATACGTACTCCGCCGTTAATGACATTAATTGGCGATAAATTTATAGTTTGATCTTCACAAATTTGAGTAACAATCCCATTGCCAATTGCAAATTCAGGTCCAGGAACTACTGTAATTTCCAGAGGGTACATAAAAATGCAAATGTCTTTTTCAACTCTATAGTTAAAGTTGTACGTCTTATCATCAGAACCTAGATTCAAGACACTTCCAGTAACTTCATCTCCCTCAAACCACCCAATTGATGGTACTGCTTTAAGGTTAAATGTATTTTCAATGGCACAAATTGTGTCGTGAATATCGAATGTTATTTCAGGTCTGCATACCACTTCCAAATTAACTTCTTTAGTTGCATAACACCCAAATTGGTCATAGGTATACAACAGGTCAATACTGCCACAAGCTGTAGGTAATATAGCATTATTTTCGACTCCTGTTGAATTGTTGAGCGGAGACCAAAATCCACCACCTAAGTTTATATCAAAAATTTCACTCAAATTGGATTGGTCACCTTGGCACCTTTGTTGGTCCGTCACATACTCTAAATCGATATCACTTAGTATGGACAAAACACCAGTATCACGGGTAATACACCCAAAAAACTCGTCTTCAAATACGCCAATAACTTCATGGTCGCCGAGAGTCAAACCAGTCAATTCTAGTAAATGCTTATTGCCTTGTGGATTATCAGAAAGTGGCTTTCCATCAATTGTCCATTCAATATCATAAGATCCAAAAGAGAACAATTGTGGATCCATATTAATAAGGTTAAAGTAACCGCTTGCTCCACAAATAGTCGTTTTACTGAGGTCAAATGTGGGATTAGGTACAACCCAAGCACACAGTGTATCTCTACTGATACAAGCAGACTCGATTGAAGTAGTTATATACTCTTGACACACTTGTACAGTTTCATTAATATCTCCAAGTTTAGAAATATCCAATATGCTTCCAGCTAAAATATTGTGGTTAATTCCTTTCCAAACCCCACCTTTTATGTTTGGCACATCGCCCAAATTAATGTTTGTAGTCGCTTCGCATACTGGTGCAATTGTGGTGAAAACAACATCCAATCCTTTGTCAACTTTTATCACTCGAGATATCACATTATTACAATGTAAAATTCCTTTTGAACCTTGAAGTAGTGTGTGAATTGAATCTCTAATTTCTTGGTATTTTGCCAATAGCCTCAAAGAGCCATTACGTGAAACGGTATCCTGATTTCTTGTCCAAAATACATTGTTTATTCGCACTCCGTTGCTTTGTTTAAGGTTAAGTCTTATTGAATCGCCAGCGCAGTAAGTTGTTTTACCTAAAACTTCACCAAACGCTTCTGTTAAATCCGCTTTGGTACGTAAAATTGGAGTGATCACTTCGCGAACACAGCCAACTTGACTCGTCAATGTTGCGGATAAAACTCCGTTAAAGGCATTGTCAAATTGAACGGTATCAACTGCTTTATTTGTTCCAAAAACCGTCTTCCCTTGCTTATCTAACAATTCCCATTGGGTCGTATACTCGTTCTGCTTTTGGCTGTCTGCTACTATCATCAGACTACCACACCATATGTCGGTTATGTTTGTTCTATTTTGAGGTAAACCATTAACTGTAAGGGTATACTGAGCGGCAGAGGATGCATTAACAGGACAATGATCATCGCTAGCTTTAACTTCGAGTACGAATCGCTTGCCAATATCTTGTGATCTAGGTGTCCAGCACACTTGAAGTTTCTTATAAGGTGCTTGTGATATTGCCACTTGTTTTATGCTGGCTCCTGAAAGCTGGGAAGTCCAATTATATGAAACCGTATTAGTTGCTTGGTAACTACCATCTGGATATAGGAATGGGGCATCTTTAGCCTGAATATCAAAACACAACTCAGTACCAACACAAGCATCAATTTCGTTTGTTGCATTGTTGATTGATGTTCCAAAGAGCTGAGGCGGATTATTGTTTTGTCCGATTGAAGTGACTTCAACAAGAATATCTCTTCTAACTACACTCACCAATATCATCCCCGACTTGGTGTTTTGCCATAGCTCGACTTCAATAACTAAAGTCGCTTTTTCGTTATTCTTTATAGGTGTAAACGCTAGGTAACCTGTTGTTGGATCTAATGTTACTCCAACCGGTGGGTTCGCATTTTGATTTGCTTCGCAATTAATATTATCACCATTACACCAAACTGTTAGAGGTCGATTTAAAAAATAACCCGGTTGATAGTCAATTTCATTGTTGGCACCCCTTAATGGTTTTGCGAAATGAATCACAACAGAATCTGAAGTCGCGTTACTAACCACATAACTTCTCGCAGCCTGATTTACAGTTAACAGAATTTCTGGATTTTGTGAGAATCGTGGAGAGGAGTGGTTTTCAAATGGGTTTATAAAACTGTAGTTGTACAGTCTTTCTCCCAAAGACGATTGTGCCAAATTATCTATGTCGTCTGTACGTGATGCAATTTGAACATACATATCAAACCCACAATTATCATACGCCTTATAATTCTCAAAATCTATAACCGTTGAAAAAGTATGCGCTTCAACTCCATAATTTAATCCAGAGTCAGATTGACACTTTGAAACTGCTGTAGCACATAGAGGTAAAATCTCCTGGATAGATTCACGGGTCAAATTGAATTGTGCGAGACTTTTTGAGCTACATCCATTGCGTGTTGACGTGTTCAAATAGAGGTAGAACTGTCCACAATCCTTTGTGTTTGTTCCTCCGCCACCACCGGCAATTTTGCACTCGTTACAATCTCGATAAACCGTTACAAAAGCTTTGTACTTATAATCTTTAACATGCGTATACGTGATTTCCGCCCCCAAAATATGGGACGCAATTGACTGCATTTGGAATGCTAGACAGAAAAGCGATATAAGGATAAGCTTTTTCACGACCGTAACGCACTACTAAGATACGATTATTATATAAAAAGAAAGCAGTGGGTTTAGCACTGCTTTCTTGTGATTATTCAATTCTATTACCGAATAAGTGTAACTGTACCAGAGTATTTATACTCTTGATCGTCCCAGCTTATAAGGCGTAGATAGTATGCATATACATCTTGAGGAACCGGCTCTCTTCTATCGTAAGCAGTTGAGCTTGTAGTACCGTCCCATCCAGCATTTCGTCCATAATTACCATCCCATTCAGCAAGGCGATCTTTGGTTTCCCAAATCACTTCACCCCATCTGTTAAAGATGATTAAATGGTAATCTTTAGCCGCATCATTCACCACAGGTCTAAAACCGTCGTTGGCTTCAGGTCCTCCACCATCTGGAGAGAACGCATTCGGAATGAATACTAAAATGTCTGGCCCAATAATAACTGGGTATGTAAACTGATCTTCACATCCGTATTGTGTACGAACCGTAAGTGTTACGTCGTAAGATCCAGTATCATTTGAATAGAAATGTAAAGGACTAACTTCAGTTGATGTATCATCTATCTCTGACAATACCCCAAAATCCCATAAGTTTTCAGTAATTACACTGTTCAACTCACCTGTAACAGTTGACTCGTTATTAAACTGAAACTTAGGTAAAGCTGCAGTTTGACTGTTGTTTGGATTTGGTGTAAACATTGCCACTGGAATCGGATACACTTCAACAAGTAATGTTAATGTTGTATCACAACCAAAGGCTGAAGTAAGTTTCAAGTTTACACTGTCCTCACCATTATTTGTGAATTGGAAATTTGGATTTTGAACATTATCTGAACCACCATGATTCACATACGTCCATTCATATTTACTTGTGTTTGGATCTATCTGATTCAACATGGTAGTTGTAAACTGTATATCTACCGGGTTACATCCGTTTAATGTATCAGCAACAATTTCTGCTATTGGTTTTGGATGAACCAATACAACCATTGTTTTATCTGTAAACGGACAAACGTTGTTACTGTTTTCAACCGTTTGTGCATATAGTAAATGTTGGAATACAGAATCAGGTGACGATTTAAAACTAAAAGTCGTTTGATCTGCTGTTTGGTCCGCAACCGTTCCTCCTGTTAATGATATCCAGAACACACCTGTTGAGTTAGTATAATCTGCCTTAACATTTAACGCCATATTATCTGTTCTACATATCGCTGTGTCTTTAGTAATATTCAACGTATGCTGCTGATGAACCACAACCTGAACTGAATCACGTCCTTGGCAACCATATATATCTACAAAGTCATAGAAGATATGGAACGGACTATTGTAATTCGAAACAGCTGAAGGTCGATATGTTGATCCGGCCAAGGCCCCACTTTCAGTTGATGACCACGTTCCGCCTGCATAATTCACTTGCATATTTACGTCTGCATCTAATTCACAGAAAGTAAATGGCTCGAATGATTTATGTACATCAGAGAAAGGTACTTCATCAATGATTGGTATAGGTAGACCTCTAATCGTCAACGTTGTATCTCTAAACGTTGGACAACCAGATCTATCATGGAAGTAACGCATCATATACGTGAAGCTCTGTCCTTCCGAAGGTTGAGGTGTTAACAATGTATTTAATGTGTCCTCATTTAATGTATCCCCTTTTAACGCTGCGTTCATCCCTGCTGCCGCTGCAAATCCAGATGAATCAACTGCTTTCCAAATTCCATCACTAGGTTGTACACCACTTAACTTTTTAAGTTCTACTATTCCTTCATCCCAACACAAATCGTCCCATCCATCAAAAGTAATTTTTGGCACCTTCGTTATTGCAATGCTGGCAGTATCTCTGTTGTAACAACCAAACACATTTCTAAATTCAAACTCAATCGTAATCGTATCGGAATTTTTACCTCCTAACGGAACTGCGTTCTCATCGATGTGAAGTACATAATCTTGTGTTGCACCAGGTGCTCCACCATTTAGGTCTTCTATGATATCACTTTCCTTATATATGCCGCAATCCACACATTTCCATGCTTGACGACCTAAGGCCAATGTACCACCACCAGGAAGCTTGATGATTTTATCATCTTTCAAATTAACCGTTTCTTTATCTTGACAAAAATATCCGTCACGAACCTCAACATCTGGAAGTGGATTCACCTTAATTTCAAATGAATCTGTCATTACACAACCTGTAGACGGGTCTACATACGTGTAATACACTTCTGTTCTTGTAGATTGACCTTTTTTACCAGCTGAATCGGTTATAAATTCATAGCCGTTTTCTATCAACTTCGTGTCTGAAGGCGTAAACCATACACCACCTGCCGCATTCGCATCTTCGAGTGTTCTTAAGTTAATTTTACCACCGTCATGACAAATCTCCATGTCGTTTGGCATCTTAACAATTGGTAATGGATTTACAGTTATAATTACCGTATCGGCACTATAACATGTTGTAGTATCCTCTGTTATAAATAACTCAAGTTGAAAATCTGTACTGTTCCTAATGTTATAGGCAAGTGTATCATCAGTTCCCATGTTTACTTTAGGGTTGGCGGTTATATCCCACCATCTAAATGTACCTGTTTTCCAGTTACCTGCAGTATCCAATTCAGTACCAATCAACTCCATAAAATCATCCCAACAGAAAGTACGATCAATTCCAGCATAAGCTGTTACAGTATCGTTTACAGCCAAAATCATTGTATCAGTAGCAAAACACCCAATACTGTCAATTACTTTAATTACATATTCACCACCAATGTTTATATCAATAAGCGCAGTGTCCTTGCTAATTAATGTGCCATCTAAGAACCACTCTTTATACAAAGTATCTCCTTGACGAATTCTTATTTCAGTCGTGTCTCTTGGATCATCCCAATAAGCCAAACTATCGTTCGGATACAGGCTTATTGTATTGTATGTACAAATTCTGCGATCAGGACCTATTTGAACCAATGGATTTTCTTTAAGGAAAACCGTAGTGCTGTCCCATGCGGTACAATTATTTTGATCTGTAATCTCTACGTAAAATGTAGTATCAGAAGTTCTATTTGGCACCTCAACATCAATATAAGATGTAGTATCACCTGTCCCCCATTTGTAAGTCACAGGCAAAGAACCGTTTCTAATTTTCGGCTCTAAACGAAGCGTAGTCCCAGCACACACAAATGTATCTGGTCCAAAGGCTAAGTCCACTTCCAACAACGGCGGAACAACAATAGTATCATAGTAATCGTTTGGACACTTTGGACTGTTGTTGATTGTATGTTGAATGATATACGTACCTCCTGTTCGGAAGAGTAACGTATCATATTGTTTTGAACTGATAAACGAACCAGTACTTTCAAAATACCCTATACTTCGATCAAAAATAATAACGCCACTAGAATCTTTCAATTGCCATGAATATTTGGCGGGATTCTTAAAGTTGGGAAACGGATCACTTTCGACGGCGTATCGTCCACAGTCTAATTTCGTTATTTTTCTATCTGCTTCCGCAATTGGGTTCACTTTTACCTGGAATGCACGAACCGTTACTGCGTTCAAAGGACAAGCGTCATCACGTGCAGTTACTGTGTACGTGTAAGGCAGGTCACTCGCAGATCCAATTGGAGGAGTCCAACAGAACTTAGCCGACTGGTTTAAAGCTTTTGCATTTACCACGGTAAATGTCGCACCCGGAATACCCCGGTTCCACTTTATGGTCACCGTATCGGGATCAGGTTTGGGTAGTGGTGGAGGAGGGACCTTCACCTTATCTTCTGTGGTAATTGTATAACAAATTTGGGAACCTTCACAGACCGTTGTCGTGAATTTTCCTTTTATTATCGGTGGATTATTCCCGGGACACTGCTGCGTAATAAACTGCATATCCCGCCTTGTGACCCCAATGACTTCATACTTTCCACTGGCATTCTTTCGCCATTCTTTCACTTCCAATACGGCAACAGTTCTTTCGTTACATTTTACAGGAGTAAAAATCAAATCACCAGTTTCAGGGTCTAAGTAAATACCGATTGGTGGATTTGCGTTTGGATTGTTGTATGGAGGCTTTAATGAACCTGGGAAGTAAGAATCAAATGCGTTTTTGTATGTGTAGTTACCACTGTAGCTAATTTTGTTGTTCCAACCTCTTAATGGATTAGCAAAACTGTATGACAATGAATCATAGTTTGACGTATCCGACGCACCGTTGTTATAGTAAAACGGCTGGTTACAACATAAATATGAAATAGGCTCAGTCGTTAACGATGGTGACGAGTTACACGGTGCTTTACATAGGTCGATGGTCGCATAGGTGTAAAAGTTTTGGTTCGCCGCTCCAGAAGTAATATTCGAGTTTCGACAACACTGCCCAGTCTCTAGTCGGACTTCACAACATCCATTCTTCGTCAAGTTACTGTACGGCGCTTTATTAAAGTCGATTGTTACTGTGTAATAATGTTCTTCAATACCATCTCCCGTTCTACTAGAGTTTGCCGGATTACATGGTTTGGTTGCCGTCGCACAAACTGGCGTTACGTCACGGATACTTTGACGTGTCAACGAAACCCCTTGAGAGGATCCTGTTTTAGTACAAATTAACTTCGTAATGTTACTTGGGTTACCAAAGGGAACACCACCACAATAGCGGTAATATTTCACAGTAAACTCGAACTTTAACGTATCAATACATTTGTACGTGATGTCCGCTCCCATTACGTGAGTTGCTTTTGCTTGCTGGATATTTGCAAACAAGACAAATCCGAATAATACTAACGCACTAAATATCAGGCGCTTAACCTGAAGTGTATTTTTTTGTAGACCTATTCTCATAATAACGTGCTAAAATAATGTTTTTTGTACTAACCTCTATCGTTTCAGTGTCATCAATTGTTGCTTATCAAAATCACTTTTTTGTAGGACAAACTATTTGATTTTACTGCCTTTATATAGTAGACACCAGGCACCAATTTTTCGCTGCATGGTATCTGAAATTTATTTTCATACTTATCCACTTTTTCTAAAGTGGTAACCAGTTTCCCTGTACCGTCCATCATTTCGGCTGAATTAGCATCAATATGGAACGATATGTCGCGACCAATTACAAATGGGTTCGGGTATACACCAATATCGCTGTTTAAAGATAATTCTGAGTGGGAAAGTGTCTGATTGAAGAATGCCTGAGCGTTATCCACATCTTGCCGAAGTTTAATAATCGCATGGCTTTCATCAACGGCTGTTACAAATGCCAAATCAATACGTTTGTATGATTTCGATTTAAACATATCATACCGGATTACACCAACGCCATGTCTGTGCCCAACAGCATCGTTTGAATTAAAATCTACCCAAGAT
Source organism: bacterium (assembly GCA_047639155.1). GTDB lineage: Bacteria > Bacteroidota > Bacteroidia > NS11-12g > UBA9320 > UBA987. The sequence goes on along the minus strand of JBLING010000057.1, from coordinate 964 downwards.
TGACTTACTTTAGGATCTGTTTCGTTCGGGTAAATGTATTTTGTGATTTGAGAATTGCTGCCTGTAATCCCTTGCCCAAATGCATACTTTGCCCTTCCATTAGGCCAAAATCCCTGCATAACGTTTAACATTTCTTCCTCGTTAATTGGAAGTCTTCGTATGCTGTCGGAATCAACAAAACTGGTAGATGAAAACAACTTTTCATTTAAAAAAACACAGCCTGCAGCAGGAAGTATTTTTTTAAAACCATTTTCATCAAACGAATCTCCATTGAAACCAAAAACCAGGTTGCGGTTAACGTCTGTTTCAATTCGATTATCATCAAAATTACCAAGCTGATAATCAACATATTGTCCGAAATAAAAGGGTGCATAATCATTCGCTGACCTGTTGATTAAAAACAGTTTAACAAACAGTGTATTTTTCAAATCACTGCGGTCATATGCATAGACCAATCCTTGAAGTTCTACTCCAATTTTATTGGCCTGTGGGAATATGTTTTCTCCGAATAAATCGTTGGCAATAAAGTAAGCGGCATAATCTCCTTCAAAACTTGGATAGTCTCCATTTTCAGGATCATAAACACCGTTACTATTCCAGTCAATATAGGGCGCCATAAATGGACTTATGTTATTGTCGGCGTGTTTTGCTGGCCAGTTTTTGATGAAGTCTGAACCTGTATATCCAGAAGTCGTAAAATTTGCCCGATGAAAATTCACATCTGCTCGGGTTATAGTCCAAACCTTTGACCACTCTACAGCACTTTTAGGCAAGTTGGTCACAGTATCGATTGGACCAGGCCAAAGCTGTTGTTTGTCCCAATTAGAATTCTTATTTGCATAAATCGTATCTTCGACAACACCAGTCATCCAGCTACCACTGTAGCGCATAAAATTCGCAATGTTCTGATCCCCAATAAAATTAACCGGCTTTCCGTCTTTGTCTGCGAATAGACTCCCATTCG
>JBLING010000056.1:0-10602 GCA_047639155.1 bacterium | reverse complement strand
GCTTCACGATAATGTATCACATAATACCGCGTTGGATAAATCTCCTACTGATAAGGGATTGCAGGGGTTTACGGGTAATTATGCAGACCGGTTTAAATTTAAAACACCATCGCTGCGAAACATTATGGTTTCAGCACCTTATATGCACGACGGCCGATTTGAGACTATTGATGAGGTGATTCGGTTTTATGAAGACGTACTGCCCAATTTGAATTACGAGCCGAATAAAAATGCATCGGATTCGATGAAAATTGCACCGCGGAATAAAATTACGGAAAAGGAAATGATTGATTTAAAGGCTTTTTTAAATACCCTTTCCGATGATACGTATTTAACCAATCCTAAATACGCGGATCCCTTTTAACATTCTCTGTCGCTTAAGTTTCGGGCATTCCAATTTTTACACTTGTCATCGTTATAGAGCCTCCAATAGCGGAGTCGTTAAAAAATGTTTTGGTCTCATCCTTTGAAGATAAACCCAATGTATATATAAGCGGTATATAGTGCTCGGTGGTTGGAATTGCAAGGGTAAAGGCCTCACCATGATTGGTGAAATCAATTAATGATTTATGGTCATTCTCCTCAATCAAAGCCTTCATTTTAGAATTGGCTTCTATTGCCCAATCGTATCCGTAGTTTTCCTCATTAATTTTTGACCACGCTATTTTTTCCAAGTTATGGACCATATTGCCACTTCCAAGAATCAAAACACCTTGATCGCGCAACGAAGCAAGTTCTTTTGCCAACGAATAGTGATAGTTTAAGTCTTTCGTGCAGTCTATACTCAACTGCACAACAGGAATGCTTGCATCTGGATAGAGATGCTTTAAAATACTCCACGTGCCGTGATCCAAACCCCATGTATCTTGATCCAGATGGAGCTTTGGACTTGGAATAGAATCAACAATTGTGTTTACTAACGTTGGACTGCCTGGTGCAGGATATTCAACATCGAATAATGCTTGGGGAAATCCACCAAAATCATGGATAGTCCTTGGGTGTTCCATTGCCGTTACGAACGTACCTTTTGTTTCCCAATGTGCGGAGATACAAAGAATCGCAGTAGGTTTTGGCAGCGTTTTACCTATCGACTTCCATTCTTTTGAAAATGTATTCTCCTCAATGGCATTCATTGGGCTTCCATGTCCTATGAACAAGGCCGGCATTTTGTCGGTTGTCTCAAAGCTCGATGTGATGTGGTGTAAGGCTTTTAGTTTCAAAGTAGTTCCAATTAAAGGCATACACGATAAGGCTTTAATAAATGATCAGCGCTTCGTTTTCTAGAGAATATCTCAGTAATGGTAACAACAAAATTTGTATTTGAAAAGTTTGGGTAAAAAAAATCCCCAACGCTGTTGAGGATTTTTATTGTCTTAGATGAAGTGGCTTACATCATGCCACCCATTCCGCCCATGCCACCCATGTCAGGCATAGCATGTCCGTGTTTATCATCTTCTGGTTCGTCTGCAATAAGGCATTCGGTAGTCAATAACATACTTGCTACTGACGCTGCATTTTCCAATGCAACACGCCCAACTTTGGTTGGATCAATAACACCAGCAGCAATAAGGTTTTCGTATTTTTCGGTTCTTGCATTGTAACCAAAATCCGCCTTACCTTCTTTTACTTTCTGAATAACTACTGAACCTTCACCACCTGCGTTGTGAACGATTTGTCTCAATGGTTCTTCCAACGCACGTCGAATGATCTGGATACCAGTATTCTCATCGTCGTTATCTCCTTTAAGATTTTTAAGTGAATCAATTGCACGAACATATGCAACTCCACCACCAGCAACTATACCTTCTTCAACCGCAGCGCGTGTCGCATGTAATGCGTCATCAACTCGATCTTTTTTCTCTTTCATTTCTACTTCTGAAGCTGCACCAATATATAATACTGCAACACCACCGCTTAGCTTGGCTAAACGTTCTTGAAGTTTCTCAACGTCATAGTCAGATGAAGAGTTATCAATCTCAGCTTTGATTTGAGCGATACGTCCTTTGATGTCAGCTTTGGTGCCAATACCATTTACGATTGTTGTGTTCTCTTTATTAATTACAACTTTCTCGCAAGTTCCTAAAGATTCTAAAGTAGCATCTTCTAACTTACGTCCTTGTTCTTCAGAAATAACAGTTCCACCAGTTAAGATTGCGATGTCTTCCAACATTGCTTTTCTACGATCACCAAACCCTGGAGCTTTAACGGCAACGACTTTAAGTGAACCTCTAATTTTATTGACTACCAATGTAGCAAGGGCTTCCCCTTCAACGTCCTCAGCAATAATCATTAAGGGCTTACCCGTTTGAGCAGTTTGCTCAAGAACAGGAAGCAATTCTTTCATGTTGCTTACTTTTTTGTCGTAAATCAAAATGTAAGGAGATTCTAATTCTACTTCCATCTTTTCTGCATTCGTAACAAAATATGGACTTAAATATCCTCTGTCGAATTGCATACCTTCAACAGTTTTTACTTCTGTTTGCGTACCCTTTGCTTCTTCCACAGTGATTACGCCGTCTTTGCCGACTTTCTTCATTGCGTCTGAAATTAAAGCGCCAATTACGTCATCATTGTTTGCTGAAATTGAAGCAACTTGACGAATTTTTTCGAAGTCATCCCCAACAGTTTGAGACTGCTTTCTTAGGTCTTCAACTACTCTTACAACCGCTTTGTCTACACCGCGTTTCAGATCCATAGGATTTGCACCTGCAGCTACGTTTTTAAGGCCACCGTTAACGATTGCCTGTGCCAATACAGTTGCAGTTGTGGTACCATCACCAGCCAAATCAGCTGTTTTGCTTGCCACTTCCTTCACCATTTGCGCACCCATGTTTTCAACAGGGTTTGTTAGTTCTATTTCTTTTGCAACTGTAACACCATCTTTGGTTACCGTAGGAGATCCGAATTTTCGATCGATTACTACGTTTCGTCCTTTCGGTCCAAGTGTTACTTTAACTGCGTTTGCTAAAGAGTCTACACCTCTTCTTAGGCCGTCTCTTGCGTCAAGATTAAAATGAATTTGCTTTGCCATTTCTTTAATGCTTTTGTTCGTGAAATTAATTGTTAGATAATGGCGAGTATGTCTGACTCTCGCATCATAAGATAATCGGTACCTTCAACGTTGATTTCTGTTCCAGAATATTTTCCGTACAAAACAACGTCTCCGTTTTTTACTGTTGTAGGCTCGTCCACTTTTCCTGGACCAACTGCAACAACAGTCCCTTTTTGAGGTTTTTCTTTCGCCGTATCAGGAATGTATATTCCTCCGGCTGTTTTAACTTCTGCGGGTGCAGGTTCTATAAGAACTCGATCTGCTAAAGGTTGAATTTTCATATTTTTTTAGAAACTAATTTGTTCGTGATACCGTTGACACAATGTGTGCCAAACTTGTTTCAGCCCTTTCTGACATTATCTTAAGTCAGAATGTCAGTGCTGTATAATAATTGACAGTATGAAATGTGTCAGATGTTTACGCTGACGTCAACTATTTGAGTAGCCTACTGTGGTAATGCTGGTTGGTCCGGAGAGAATGGAAGTGCATCAGGCAAATCGTTGTTGTCGATTTGTTCTTGGATTACAGACTTCTCACCTACGTCACTTGAACTTGAAAGAAACAAGTTGCTTGACATGGATAGAAACAATAAAGCAATAGCCAATCCCCATGTAAGTTTCTCTACAATTTCATTGGTACGTTTTACACCCATGACTTGAGAACCACCAGAAAAGTTAGCAGCAATTCCGCCACCTTTTGGTTTCTGAATCAATACAATAAATGTAAGTGCGATTGACGCGATTATTATAAGTGTTAGGATTAACGTGTACATCTCTTATTCTATATTATGTTCCTGTTTGGTTTTTTCAATCAGGGCTGCAAAATACGAGAACTTTTCGGGATTTTGCAAACCCAATTTTTCAAAAACTTCAATGGCTTTTTCGGGCCGACCTTGCTTGATATGAAGATTGGCTAACGATTCACTAACTAATTCGTTACCAGTGTCTTGTGTTGTTGATTTTTGTATATCTGTTCGTTCTATATCGGTCCGTATTCGCGAAATACTTGGACGGTTTTTAATGAAGTTTTCAAGTAGTTCGCTTGCTTCGGCGCTCATTTTGAGTTTTCTCGGTTTAGGCTCGGCTTTGGGTTCATCTTCTTCTAAACCATCAAGCCATGAGAAAAAGTCCTGTTTGCTTTTCTTCTTTGGCGGACTTTCTTTTGCAAGTTTAGGAAGCTCAACCAACGGATCGTACACCTTAGATAGCTTAGTTTCGGTCTTCGGAGCGTTGTCAGGTTTTATAATTTTTGATTGAAGCGCAACCAAAGGGTCGTATTGGATAACAAGGGCAGGCTTTTCCTGTTTTGTTTGTACACCTATTCGTGGAGTGGGTAGTTTTTCGATTTCTGGTTTAGCTGAAAGTTCTACAGGTTCTTTAATTTTAGGTTCAATTTCCTTTGCGATTTTTTTAGGAACTTCCTTCTGTATCTCAACTGGTTTTTCTTCTTTCTTTAATGGCGTTTCTAATGCTTTCTGCTCGCTCTTGGATTCCTCCTTTAGTGTATTTATAGGTTGAACTGAAGTCTCCAGCGTTACGCTATCGTGCATAAAATCATAGAGTACTTCTCTGTCTCCTGCAAATAAACTAGCAGTTTTGATTGATTTTTTCAGTCCAAATTTGTTCTCATTTTTAAGACATTTTGCTTCTAATTGATGTAGTGTAGCAAACCATGGGTATTCTTTTTTTAAGGCCGAAATCTCAACAAGCTCGTCATTTCCGATTGACTTATATGATTTTAAAAGCGATATGACTCTGGCAGCATCCATGTTACCAATTTAAGGCGGCTTTGTTAAAAATCTCTTGCGCTAAATTGTCTGAGATTGATTCAATTAAGTCTGCTTCTACGTCTGCTAAGGATTTGCTGGCGTCAAAGTCTTCAAACTGGGTAAAACGTTGATCAAAAGCAAGGTGTTCTGCTTTGTCGCTTACCATTTTAACCTGAACAGAAATTTGCAATCTATTTTTAGACGCCGTTGAATTGTCGGATGCCCCAACAGGGTTAACGCTATAGTCAACGACATTGCCTTCAAGAGCAAAATCTCCATTTTCGGATATAAGGTTTAAACTCGTTTGCGTCAAGAACTTGTTACGCAGCTTGTCGGTTAACGTTGGACTTAAGTTTGGTGCGACAATGGGCGCTTTATTTTCTATAAATGCAACACTTACTGTTTTGATAGAATCAGGGAAAGTGACACCATTCAAGCTGTAAATCCCGCAGGAAGTCCACTGTGTGAGTGCAACAAATGTTATGAAAATGTACTTAATCCAATTCATACTGCTTGATTTTTCGGTAAAGCGTTCTTTCAGAAATTCCGAGGTCGTGCGCTGCTCTTTTTCGTTTTCCATTGTTGCGCAGCAATGCCTTTTTTATTAATTCTTCTTCTTTGTCTTCTAGTGATAGATTCTCTTCCAAATTTACCGAATCTTCAGGTTCTATAACAAAATGGTGCTCCTCATCATCTTCATCTTGTTTTTCTTCCGACCGATGAATCGTCATCTCATCTCGCAAATCATCGTGCGATGTTGTTTCAGATAAGACGCGTTGAATTACTGCTTCGTTTCCTTGAAGAATTTCTTCTTTCGAATTACTCTTTTTAAGAAGTTCCAAAACAATTTTCTTTAAATCCGACATTTCATTGCGCATGTCGAACAGCACTTTGTAGAATATGTCACGCTCAGAGAAGTCACTCCCACCTTGTTGGCTTTTGGAAGCAAGGGCTGGTAACTGACTAGATGTTTGTGGTAAATATTTTTGTAATGTAGCAGCAGTAATGTTGTGATCTTGTTCTAGGACAGCAAGCTGTTCCGTTAAGTTTTTCAACTGACGTATGTTGCCTGGCCATGCATATTTTAACAATAATTCTTCAGCTTCTGAATCCAATTCCACTTCTGGAGAGCGATATTTTTCCGCTATGTCTGATGCGAATTTTCTAAAAAGCAAATACACGTCACTTCCTCTTTCCCGCAACGCAGGAACTTTTATTGGCAGCGTCGATAGTCTGTAATAAAGATCTTCACGGAACTTACCATTTTGCGTTTCTGCAAATAAGTCTTTATTCGTCGCGGTGATAATGCGTATGTCGGTAGTTTGTACTTTGGAAGAACCAACTTTTATAAACTCACCATTTTCCAGCAATCGCAACAATCTGGATTGTGTTTCGAGTGGTAATTCACCAATTTCATCTAGGAAAATAGTTCCACCATTAACGGTTTCGAAATATCCTTTGCGATTGTCGATAGCGCCAGTAAATGCACCTTTTTCATGTCCAAATAACTCAGAGTTTATGGTCCCTTCGGGAATGGCGCCACAGTTAATTGCGAAAAATGGTCCGTGTTTACGGTTGCTGAGTTGGTGAATAATTTTCGAGAAGGACTCTTTACCAACCCCACTTTCACCTTGTATATAAACGGTTATATCTGTAGGAGCCACCTTTACGGCAGTTTCAAGGGCATAATTCAATCGAGGTGAATTGCCAATTATACTGAACCTATTTTTGATTTGCTGTTGATTCATGCTTTCACCATCTCCTCTTTAATCTTCGCTTTTTCAAAATATGGGTTAAAGCCAATAGGCTTACCAACCATACTATTTGACGTTGATTTTTCAATCAGAACATCAACATAATCCCCTTTAGAATAGTTTTCGCGTGGAAAAATAACACTGATGTTTTCATCACATTTTCCCATTAAATCATCCGCTGAACGTTTTGAACGACCTTCAACCAGTACCGTCAATATAGTACCGATGCGCGCTTTGTTTTTGGCAGCAGACATTTCACCTTGCAATTGTATAATTTCAGCCAATCTTCTTTTTTTAACCACTTCAGTTACGTCATCTGCATATTTTCTTGCCGCTAAGGTGCCTGGTCGCTCAGAATAGAAATACATATAGGAGAAGTCAAAGTCTGACCATTTCATTAAAGATAATGTGTCCTGATGTTCTTCCTCTGTTTCAGTACAAAAGCCGGCAATAATATCACAGCTGATGCTACAATTGGGTATAATTTCTCTTATACGTTCAACCTTACCCATGTACCACTCTCGGTCATACGTACGGTTCATTTTATCTAAAATTCTACTATTTCCAGATTGAGCTGGAAGGTGGATGTAATTGCAAATATTCTGATATTTAGCCATGGTATGCAAAACATCATCTGTTATGTCTTTGGGATGCGAAGTTGAAAAACGAACGCGTAAACTAGAATCCACATTAGCCACCTGTTCTAGTAACTTGGCAAAGTTTACTGAAGACTCTTTTTCTTCTTCAGATAACTTTTTGAATTCCTTTTTAGGTCCGCCGCCAAACCACAAATAACTGTCGACATTTTGACCAAGCAGGATGACTTCTTTGTAACCCTTATTGACTAAATCCTGGGCTTCATTTGCAATCGTTTGTGGGTCTCTGCTACGCTCGCGACCTCTTGTAAATGGGACTACACAGAAGCTGCACATATTGTCACAGCCACGCATAATCGAAATAAAACCGGTTACCCCATTACTATTTAATCGTGTTGGGGTGATTTCTCCATACGTTTCTTCAAGTGACAGCAAAACGTTAATGGCCTTTGAACCACCATCGACTTCTGCAACTAAACTGGGCAAATCTCTATAAGCATCAGGACCAACAACAATGTCAACCAGTTTTTCTTCTTCCATCAGCTGATCTTTCAAACGCTCAGCCATACAGCCTAAGATACCAACGATTAGATCTTTATTTCTCTTTTTGTTCCCTTTTAGTTGAGATAAACGGTTGCGAATCTTCTGTTCGGCGTTGTCCCGTATTGAGCAAGTATTGATAAACACAATATCGGCGTCTTCTTCCGATTGAATTGTATCGTATCCATTCTCAGCCATTATAGTTGCAACTACCTCGCTATCAGCAAAGTTCATTGCGCAACCATAACTTTCTATGTAAATCTGTTTGTTGTTGATATTCCCCATTTTTGGATGCCAATACTAAGCTTGCAAAGATATGGAATTGTGTGACATTATGTCAGCATTTGTGGTGTATTAATCGAATTATTTGGGCAAATAGACGGGGTTATATCTGACAGAATTAAGACGTTTCATTTTGCTATTATTGCACCTTCAAACAGAAAAACAGGAAAATGAAAAACGTAAAACAATTATTATTAGCAGGAACAGTATGCAGCATGCTTGTTTTTAGTGCTTGTAAGGATGACACGGTTGACCCAGCGGGTGCCGGTTCAACAAAAACATGCAAGATCACCTTAGCTACTGAAGACGATGGTAGCACGGTCGCTTATACTTGGGATGGAGATCTTATTGCAAAGATTGTTGAGTCTGACAGTGATGGTTCGGTTACTACTTACAACTACAACTACATTGCTGGTAAATTGTCGGAAATAGTAGAGGATGGGGATGGAGATGTTACAACGTACAAAATTGTTTATGATAACGATAAAGTCTCGCGTGTAGACGTTTCAGAAAGTGGTGAAGTATATGAGTATTACAATGTAAAATTGAATACAGATGGCACATTAATGATGGTAGACCAATTCAACAAAGAGGACTTGACGGATGTAATATCTGCATCCTATGAGTATACATACGCCGATGGCCGATTACAAAAACTGAAACAAACGTATGATTCAGATGAAGATGGCGATTTAGATGTAGATGACGAGTTTTTGAATTATAAAATCAAAGCGGTTGACGATAAAATCAACCCGTTTTATGGAATACCTTCTTATTTTATGGACTTTGCTGATATATTGTCATTAACTAAAAATAATATGAACGCTGCCACAATTGGCGATGATGACTTCGAACTACCGTTTACTGGTGTATATGAGTATAACGCAAATAATTACCCAACGAAAGCTACAATGAGTGGTTTTGACGAGACTACTATAATTGATTTTACATATATGTGCGATTAATTTCAATTCGCAATACTAAAAAAGCCTTCTACCTTTGGTAGAGGGCTTTTTTGCTTTTATAACTTCATGAAATTCATTTTAGATTTCCCCATTCCTGTTCAGCCTTTGTTGAACTATCAAACTCCTGTGATTACTATGGGTTCTTGTTTTGCTGATCGGATGGCAGACAAGCTAGTTGAATCCAGATTTAAGGTGTTTCAAAATCCGAGTGGAATTATCTATAATCCCATCAGTATCGCGAAAACATTTTCTAATTCTAACCAAGAAGAACCTAATCCATCGGATCTCATTTTTGATCAAGGCCTTTGGCATTCATGGCATCATCACGGTCAATTTTCAAATGCCAATAAAGAGGCGCTTGTTTCAAAAATCACAGAAACAAATAAAGGCCTTCAATCTTGGTTGGGTCAAGAGAAATCAACTGTTTTAATCACCTTCGGAAGTGCATGGGTGTACGAGAACAACGATCAAATCGTAGCCAATTGCCATAAACTCCCTAATAAAGATTTTACGAAACGGTTATTGCAACCTCAAGAAATTATAGAAGCGTTTTTAGACATTCTAAAACGATACCCCCAACACGACTTTCTTTTTACGGTTAGCCCTGTAAGGTATACACGAGACGGCTTGCACAATAGCACCTTGAGCAAATCTGTTTTACATTTAGCCGTGAATGCGCTTGTCCAACAATTTAAACATTGTCACTATTTTCCGGCATATGAGATTGTGATGGATGAATTAAGAGACTATCGGTTTTATGATACAGATTTGGTACACCCAAATCAACTCGCAATCGATTACGTGTGGGACAAGTTTAAGGCTACAGCGCTAGACGAAATGAGTCAGGACATGATAAAAGATTGGCAGGTGGTTCAAAAAATGAAGGAGCACAAACTGTTATATCCAGATAGTCTGGAATCAGTAAAATTTATGGAAAATCGAACTGAAAAAGTCAGGGTGTTTGAGGCAACATATTTTCGCCAATAATTACAGTCATACCGCACACCTCACCATTTTTTTATCAGCAAAATTTCACTTACTTTGTACAACAAGATTTAAATCAATCCCTATGAAGCGAATTCCGGCTTCTTGTATACGTATTGCTCTACCCATTGTCTTCTTAATACTAAGTGCGATTTTGGCAAAGGCCCAAAAACCACCTAACGACAGTTGTCAAGCAGTGATTGACATACCTTTGGGTGCAGGTGGTTTTTCTATAGGAACTTACCAAAGTGATTCAATAAATATCGATAGTGCTGGGGTTCAGGTTGGAGAATTCTTTCATAACTCCCTGGTATCTTCTGGAAACGATAAAAAGTCTATTTGGTATCGATTTTACATTCCAGCTCGACGCGGTGTAAACATCGAACTGAAGCAAAATGCAAATGCAATTGCGACCAGAGATGTCGGGTTTACCACATATTTGGCAGATCAATGCATGCCGGCGAGCACGGCAGCGACGAACGCAAAACTCACAACTTTAAATCAATTTGGTAGTTCCTTCCATCCATGTATGGACCCAGGATGGTACTTGGTGCAGGTAAGTGCCAAATCTAGAGCGATGGGGAAGGTGTATTTGGAGATCACCACAATCTACCCGCACCAATATCCAGCGGTGGTGAATGCGGAGTATGATGATCAGGAC
>JBLING010000055.1:0-10628 GCA_047639155.1 bacterium | reverse complement strand
TTTGCAACTTGGTATCTACATAAATCTATTGGATGATCTGAACTTAATTCAGAATATACCTTGTCGTGTGTTTTCCCGAACCCAATTGCCTTATAACCACCATTATTCTCAGGTAATTTTTGCTTGATGATATCCGCCTGAATGGTTACCCCTAGGTGATTCGCTTGCGCAGTAATGTCGGTTGCAACGTGATAGTCTACGCCGTCTTTTTTGAAACCTGGGTTTCGTAAATAGCACCATAAAATGGTTGGCATCCCCAATTCGTGTGCACGCTCAAAAGCTTCAGCAACTTCTATAATCTGTCTTTCAGCTCCGTCGGATCCAAAGTAGATAGTAGCCCCAACTGCAGTCGCACCTAAATTCCATGCTTCATCAACACTTCCAAACATGATTTGATTGAAGTTATTTGGATACGTTAATAGCTCATTATGGTTTAGTTTCACGATGAAAGGAATTTTGTGTGCGTATTTTCTTGCAACACTCGCCAATACCCCAAAAGTAGAAGCAACACCATTACAACCACCTTCGATTGCCAACTTTACAATGTTTTCTGGATCAAAATAAGCAGGATTAGGAGCAAAACTTGAACCGGCAGAATGTTCAATCCCTTGATCTACTGGTAATATCGATACGTAACCTGTGCCTGCAAGTCTACCATTGTTCATCAATTGGTTTAAACTTCTTAGTACCTGAGGACTTCGGTTTGATATTCCCCAAACTCGGTCGATATGGTCAGGGCCTGGGAGGTTTAAACTCTCTTTTGAAATCGTTTTAGACTTATGGTTTAATAGGTATTCAGACTCACTTCCTAAAATTTGTTCGATTGCAGAATTACTCATCGTTTTTTGTATTTGTTGCTTTGTTTTAAAGGACGGCAAAATTAGTTTTTTTTAAAAACTTTCGGTTCATTGAAGGTGCAGATTTTAAATCGGCTGTTTAATGATATAAGTTGAATTCTGGTTACTTTTGGATTTACCCTAGATTAGCGGCGGTAAAGCAAATAGAAATAATGAAGGTAGCGGTTGAAAAAGTTGAAAGCGGCAAGCAGTTAGATGCGGTATTTGTTATCAGACAGATAGTGTTTGTTGAAGAGCAACGTGTGGATCCGGAGCTGGAATATGATGAATTTGAAGACACCTCTGTGCATTTTGTAGCCACAATAGGGGACGTTTCGGTTGGCACTGCTCGATGGAGGCGAACGCCCAATGGGGTAAAACTCGAACGTTTCGCGGTGTTGAAAGAGTACCGTAACAAGGGAGTTGGGGCTGCTATTGTTGAAGCTGTGCTGGAGGATATTCCAGGAAAAGAGAATGTGTACCTACATGCGCAAATAAGCGCTTGTAGTCTCTATAGTCGACATGGTTTCGTATCGGAAGGTGATCAATTTGAGGAAGCCAACATCATGCATTATAAAATGGTATTAAGATAAAACGGTGTACCTATACTAAATCCATTCCTTTCAAGTTTAACCTACAATGAGAGCCACTATCATTCTATGGACCTGTATTTTTGCCGTGGCCTTGGGTTGCCAAACGCCACACAAACCAGTTGAAGAAGTAAAGACGCAAAAGCCGTTTATTGAGCAAAACCTCATCGATGCCGAAAGGTATGCTGCGGCAAAGTTGTTTGTGACAAAGAATATTTTTAATTCCAACATTGCCTTTTTTACCGACATGCATCTTCGGTCTGGACGCAAAAGATTTTTCGTCGTTGATTTGGCAAAGGATTCCGTCATTGTTGCAGGTTTAGTTACGCATGGTCATTGTCAAAACTACGGTTCGCGCAAACCTCAATTCAGCAATGAAGTTGGAAGCAATTGCACATCGCTGGGTAAATATAAAATAGGGTACAAATATCCAGGGAACTATGGAACAGCATATAAATTGCATGGCTTAGAGGAGTCAAATTCTAACGCTTTTGACCGATTTGTAGTGTTGCACGCACATGACTGTGTAACGAACACAGAAAGTGTTGTCGGAATTTGTAGGAGTGAAGGTTGTCCGACTGTGTCACCTGATTTTCTAACCACTTTGGTGGAGTATATTGATGCTTCAGATAAGCCAATACTGCTTTGGGTGTACAACAATTAAGCAACCTTAAAAAACAATTTCATTTTAGTTTGTTATGTAATATATATCCCCTTTTGCGGGATTAACGATTTACATTTGTATTATGATTTCCAAACAAGATTTAATCACATTGTTTCAATCTCGAATTCATCTATTAGATGGAGCAATGGGAACAATGATTCAAGGTTTCAAGTTAAGTGAGAATGATTACAGAGGCGATCGTTTTGCAAATTACGAACACTCGATAAAAGGCAATAATGATTTGTTGAATATAACGCAGCCATCAATCATCGAGAAAATACATGGTTCATTTCTAGAAGCTGGAGCGGATATAATTGAAACGAATACATTTAACGCGAATCGTATATCTATGGCTGATTATCATATGGAGGAGTTGTCGTATGAGATGAACAAATTGGGTGCTGAAATAGCACGTAAAGCCGCTGATTCATATACTGCCCAAACGCCTGATAAACCAAGGTACGTGGCAGGATCACTAGGTCCAACAACAAAATTGGGTTCAATGTCACCAGATGTTTCAAACCCAGGTTTTCGTGCAGTTACTTTTGATGATCTATATGAAGCGTTTAAAGAGCAAGCAGAAGGTTTGTTGGATGGAGGGGCAGATTTTTTACTGATTGAAACAATCACTGATACTTTAAACTGCAAAGCTGCGATTTATGCGATATTGGAAATTGAAGATGAGCGCGGAATTGATATTCCGATTATGATTTCAGGCACAATTACAGACAATAGTGGTCGAACTTTAAGTGGTCAAACGGTAGAAGCTTTCTGGAATTCAATAAAACATGCCAATCCGATAAGTGTTGGATTAAACTGTGCATTGGGTGCAGAATTAATGCGACCATTTTTAAAGAACTTAAGTGATGTAGCAACTTGCCCCGTAAGTGCCCACCCAAATGCTGGGTTGCCAAATGAGATGGGAGAATATGACGAATCGCCAGAATACATGGCTAAAGTTGTAGGGGAGTTCGCACAAAGCGGGCTAGTGAATATTGTTGGGGGATGCTGTGGTACAACACCAGACCATATAGGTGCAATAGCAACTGAAGCTTCCAAGTATGAACCCCGACAACTGATGGAAATAGAATTAAACGCATAACATAAATGAATATTGGAATAATATGCTATCCAACATATGGAGGTAGTGGAGTAGTAGCAACGGAGTTGGGTAAATCCATGGGTGCAAAAGGACATAAGGTTCATTTTATTAGCTATGACCAACCAGCACGTCTGGACTTTTTTTCAGAGAACTTGTTTTATCATGAGGTAAATGTTTCTGAATATCCCCTTTTTAAATATCCGCCATATGAAATCGCGTTGTCTAGTAAAATTGTTGAAATTGTAAAATCAGCGAACTTAGACATCTTGCATGTGCATTATGCTATTCCTCATGCTGCTGCGGCAGTGATGGCAAAGTACGTGTTACGGGAAGAAGGCGTGCAAATACCAATTATAACAACTTTGCACGGTACTGATATCACGCTTGTTGGGAAGGATGCAACATACGGGCCAGTTATCCATTATTCCTTAAATCAATCTGACGGGGTTACAGCGGTTTCAGAAAGCCTGAAAACAGATACACAAAACATCTTTCAATTTGAGAAAGACATTCGTGTGATTCCAAACTTTGTAGATTTCAAAAGGTTTCAACGTCAGCCAAAAGAACATTTTAAGATGGCGATTGCGCCAAACAACGAACGTATTGTCATTCATACTTCAAACTTTAGAAAAGTGAAACGGGTAGATGATGTGATGAAAGTTTTTAGGCTAATACAACAGCAAATTCCTGCACGATTGCTCATGGTGGGAGATGGCCCTGAACGTGTGCGTTTAGAACGGGAGTGCCGAAACTCAAATATATGTGAGAAGGTTACATTTTTAGGGAAGCAAGATGCTGTTGAAGAGATTTTATCAGTTGGGGATTTATTTTTAATGCCTTCAGAAACCGAAAGCTTTGGCCTTGCAGCATTAGAAGCTATGGCGTGTCAAGTTCCAGTGATATCTTCGAACACAGGAGGCTTGCCAGAAGTTAATATCACTGGAGTTACAGGCTATACGTGCGATGTTGGGGACGTGGAGACAATGGCACAACGTGGTATCGAGGTGCTTTCTACGGATGAAACACTATTGAAGTTTAAAACCAACGCGTTTGAACACGCAAAGACGTACGACATTCATAAGGTTTGTCCAATATATGAGGCCTACTATGATGAGGTTATTGAAAAGCACTTGCAGAGCGTAGTTTAGCTATTTTTGCACAATGCAGTCCGCAAGCCGAAACCACATATTGGTCATTCTTTTTACCTTATGTTGTATGGTTTGTTCAACAGTGATTGTGGCGCAAGAGAGCGCTAATCAAGTTGCGATTGATTCTATTCCCACAGCAATTGACGAACCTGTATTACAACAATTGGATTTCTTAGACGTTGTGCCCCCCAATATTGAGGACAGAAAAAAGTTAGACTACCCTTGGTTGTTTATTGTTGCTGTTGTGGTGTTATTGTTCATAGGCCTTATCCGTGTTGTTTCCCTACAAACGCATAATTTTGCTTTGAAAACTGCATTTTCTAACATTTCACATCAGTTCGAGCAAAACGATAAAGAGGCTGCAATTGATCCAGTTATTATACTTCAATCCCTAGTTAGTGCCATGATTTTGGCGATGGGCATATTTGTTATGGAACCGTCTACGCTTATGCTAGGGTTGCATCACGGCTTCATATATTACTTGATTTTGTTGCTGGGGATTTGTCTAGTGTATGCTGTAAAATATTGTATTCATTTCTTGGTTGGGATTGTGTTGCAATCCGACAATTTAGCCAAACTCATGGTAGTTGGATTGTCTGGAATGCTTTATGCATTTACACTTTTGGTGTTCCCCTTAATTGTTATTTGGTACTACGTTCATGACGCAACGATGAAAGCGAATGTTGAATTTGTTTTACTTACTTTATCTGCAGTATTCGTGGTGTGGCGGTTGATTAAAAGTGTCACGATATATTATCGTTACTTTCCATTCGCTAAGGTCTATATAATTATCTATCTTTGCGCCCTTGAAATAACGCCCTTATTAATCATTGGTAAATTGATTGGCTGGGGTGTTGCCGAGTAACGAATCTTGAAAGTAAAAAGTATTTTAGTATCCCAACCAGACCCTGGGGATAAAAAGACGGCTTATCATGCTTTGGCTGATAAATACAAGCTAAAGTTAGATTTTCGTCCTTTTATTCAAGTGGAGTCAGTTCCAGCAAAGGAACTGCGTAAAAAACGACTGAATATTCTTGAACATACTGCCATTATACTAACATCACGCAGTGCCGTAGATAATTTCTTCAGGTGTGTCGAGGAGTTGAAAGTCGAGGTTCCAAATACAATGAAATACTTCTGTATCAACGAAGGCATTTCTCTTTACACACAGAAATATACAGTTTTACGCAAACGAAAAATGTTTTTTGGTAAAGGAAGAGAGCCAGAATTTCTTAAGTTGGTAAAGTCTCATTCAAAAGAAAACTATTTATTCGTTTGTTCTGATATCCGCAAGCCATCTATCCCAAATTTCTTAACTGAGAATGAGATTTTGTTTAGTGAGGCAGTCATGTATAGAACGGTAAATGCTGACCTTAGTGACTTGGAAGATGTTTTTTATGATGTAATAGCATTTTTTAGCCCAGCGGATATAAAATCTTTGTTGGACAACTTTCCTGGTTTCGAGCAAAAAAGTACGCGAATTGCTGGCTGGGGGGCGTCAACTAATAAGGCTATTTTAGAGGCTAATCTTACAAACGACATACCGGCGCCAACTACTGACTCTCCGTCAATGACAGCTGCCATAGAAGCATACATCAAGTCTATTTAGGCCCTTTTGGTGTGATAACACACTGCCTGGCCGTTATGGTCAATTGTAAACTGTAGGAAAGTATCTCCTCCTTCTGTAATTTTTAACTTTTTTCTAATCGATTTTACATCCTCATAAAATTGACGTTGCGTAATTTGAATGGATTTTAATTTATTCGACTTGATATACTTTTTTATGATTTTCCAATTGCACGGCAACTTCTCTAGTACACGAAACTGCCGACCCATGAACCCCTCATATATTGAATCACTTAAGTAGTATAAACCATTTGGATGAATAGGATGTAATCCTTGTTCAGCGCAATAAGAATGCGCAAGACCTGATTTTATTAGTGACTTCGAAGGCTCTAAAAGAAAAGAACCATCAGAATTAGGAGATAGATTGGGAACGCGCTCGTCAACCGTAAATTCGGTTGTTTTGTCGGCCGAAATGTCTACCGCATATCGTGTCGCAGAATGAAATTCATTTTTAACCAAATGAATGAGAATTTCTTTCACTTCATTTTTGTATCCGATAACATAAGTCGCTTTGAGGTTGCGAAAAGTGTTTTCAATTTGTGTTAAATCAACCATTGGACTCAACTTAATTAAAAGGTTATTGGCGTGCTGTAACCACTTGTCTTGGCCTTGAACTATGTTTGGAGAATAGGATTCAAAATCCCCGAGTAAACGTTTCTCCAAAACCCGTCTATCTGGATCTAAATAGATTAAATCATATTGTCGTTCAAATGCAAAATCCTCTAATGATGCGTTAATAAACGCTGTATTCGATATGCCTAATTTTAGCCCATTGTGTACTGCAAATTGGTGCGTTTCCGTATCTTTTTCAAGGCTAACTATGTGTTTAAATGACTGAGAAAAATAGTAGGAATCCACTCCTAGTCCTCCTGTTAGATCAAGCAAATAGTTGCCATTAAACAAGCTTGATTTGAATTCTGC
This sequence comes from bacterium, assembly GCA_047639155.1. Taxonomy (GTDB): domain Bacteria; phylum Bacteroidota; class Bacteroidia; order NS11-12g; family UBA9320; genus UBA987. The sequence continues at coordinate 3,741 of JBLING010000055.1, read as the reverse complement.
TATCTTCCAATGAGAGCATTGCGCATAGCTTTTTGCGTGCATAGCACATTGACGCTTTACCCAAAGCGGTATTTTATCCTGTGCTTTCTGATACAATTGTAAGATTTGGGTAAGTTTGGATATGTCGAAACCCACCTTACCTTTGTACTTAAGTGCCAAGTAGTCAGGCTTTTCTTTGATGTGAGTTGTCAAAAAATCAATTGCTTCTTTGTTTTTTAGTAACTCAATTATTTCATTACTTTGCACTATATCATGTAGCGGGGCGTTTATCATAAAAGGCGTTCACTAAAATAAGGATAATATGAAAAAGGCATTAAGTATTGTTTGTGTAGCATTGTTGATGATTGGTTTGCTTTCTTCTTGTGGTTCACGTCGCGGGGATAAAGGTTGTCCAAACAACTTTGGCGAAATGGAACAAAACAACCACCAAGCGCAATAGTTAGGTAGTATAGCGAAAGTTTACGTGCTGTTTTATTGAAGGACTCAAACTTTTAGCAACAGGACATGCCAGCGCAACGCGCTCTAATCTCTTTTTCTGGTCGACTGACCAGTCTTGATTAACAACCATCTCTACCTGTATTTCTGAAATTCTTCTTGGGTTTGAAGCCATCACCTTTGTGACTTCTGAGGATATATGTTCAAATGGAATTCCGTGAGCTCGCGCAGCAATTCCCATAACCGTTAACATGCAACTTGCTAAAGAAGTTGCCATTAAATCCGTTGGAGAAAACAAGGCTCCTTTTCCCTGGTTATCAGTCGGCGCGTCCGTGCAAATCGCATGTTGTGATTTAACATGAATCGCTTCTGTACGTAGGTCACCTAAATAAGTAACAGTGGATGTATTAGACATAAGGCGTGTTGTGAATCATTTTTCAAAGTTGTATCTTTACGCGTATTAATTGTAATTGATTCAAAGAATTTTACATACTGTACTCACAACTTCAATAGTTTTTTGCGCTATCCAAGGACTAAGCCAAAGGACTGGGACCTCCAACAACATAAAGTCCAATGGGATAGGTATAAAAGTTAAAAGTAACGGTTTGGGTATTGCATATCATCATCAAACCAACGGTAACAAGATATACGGGCGTTTCTTTTATGCCGACTTTGGTTCATTTAAACACACGAATGAGTCTAAAATTATAAACCATAAAGTGGAAAATAAATTACCATTTGTTTATGGAAAATTGTTTCATACTGCACGTTTTAGAACGATGTATGGTTTGTCGTATCGCTTAGTTCAACCACGTGTTTCGAATCACGTTGCTGTTGATGTTCAAGCTGGCAGTGGATTGACACTTGGAATACAACGTCCAGTGTATTTGCGAACTGAGACCCTCCAGAACGATCAGAAAACAGTCAAAAACGTCAAATATTCACGTCATACTGTACCGAATGCTGAGCCAATAATTGGTTATGCGAAAAATGGGGAAGGCTGGCGAGAATTGTCGTACAGACCTGGGGTAGCTGCAGTTATGAACATTGCTTTCTCATGGAACGAATCTGTTCAAGTCGCTAAACGCCTGAATCTAGGGGTAAGTATGGATTATTATCCAGGTGGTTTACCCATTATGGCTTTTGGGCAAAACCCGAAACTCAATGCGTCTTTTTATGTAGGCTTCATGTGGGTGATAAATCAAGGCTAAAATCCGTTGCTCAACTTGATTGAGCCCATGGTGAATTATGTCTTGGTTTAACGCAGATTCCTAATAAATTTGCAATGAATAGATTTAAAAAGTGTGTATTTAACAAGCAATATGAATAAGAAGATCTACTATAGCGTTTTGGCTGCTGCCATTGTAGGCGTAACAGGTTTGTTCGCCATTAATACAGTGAACCAGGAAACAGCTTACCAGCCTCGAGAAAAAAACCAAGAAAATGACCAAACATTTGAAGGTGCAGCGGAGTACTTAAATAGTCTTCGTGCCAATCAACATACTGGCGTAGTAGACCCAAGGGATGTAGCCCAAGCCAAGCTAGAATTAAAAGCGTTTTATAAGACACACGGAAAAGCAAGCTTCCCATTGTCGTGGTCCTTTGCAGGCCCAGACAACAGGGGAGGAAGAACGCGTGCCTTGTTAATCGACAGAAATGATAACAACATTCTATACGCCGGTGGTGTTATGGGAGGATTGTTTAGATCAACCAACAAAGGAGCATCGTGGTACCCAATAAATGATCATTTCGATGATATGTCAGTATCAACGATTTGCCAAACACCTGACGGAACGATATACTTCGGGACGGGAGAATCGTATATCGGCAATGGTGGACAAGAAGCATTCACACCTGGATTTAGTGGTGGTGGTATTTATAAAAGTACTGATGACGGTGCAACATTTGATAAGATTCCAAGTACTGGAGGGTATAATTTTGTAAATAAATTGGTTTCACATCCATCTAAAAATGTTGTGTTTGCTGCTACCAATTCTGGTTTACGAGCTTCAACAGAAGGCAACGATGCTGTATGGATACAAGTAATTGGGGGGAATGCGCGTGACGTTGTAATTGATAAAAATGGTAATGTATTGGTTTACACCAATACCGTATATCGCTCAGAAAATCCAACATCCAGTGGCACGTTTACTGCTGTGACTGGCATTCCTTTGGGTGGTGTGACGCGTATTGAATTAGCGGTGTCTGAGTCAGACCCCAATTACGCTTATATATTGATTGCTGGAACTGTTACTTTCGACGGACCAATTGGAAGAGTTACTGCAAGTTCTGGATTAGTAGGAGTTTATCAATCTAAGGATAATGGTAAAGCCTTTTCTAGAATAATTGGAAATGCGAGCTCTTTTTTCGCACCTTGGTCTGCGCCAACGAATTCTACAGGCCCCAACACAATTCATTCTCAAGGATATTACGATTTATGTATAGCGGTGCATCCTACAAACAAAGAGCGCATCTTTATGGGTGGTATTCAGTTTGCTGAATGGACACCTGAAACTGGACCTCGGATTGTCGGAAATAACAACGATAGCAAAGCAAATCCATTCGGAATACATGCAGATAAACACTTGATACGTTTTGATACAAAATCAAATCCGATGATCATGTACATCACTTCTGATGGTGGGGTTAGTAGAACAACCAACGCAGAAATGACGAATTACACAACATTGTATAATGGTTATGGAACTACACAGTTTTATGGTGTTGCAGGCGGAATAAACGGGATTGTTGTTGGAGGAACACAAGACAACAACTCCATGGTGATTGACGGAAAGGGCAACACACCACAAGCTGCAGAAGACATTATCGGTGGAGATGGCTTTCAGTGTGAAGTTTCAAGAATTAACCCTGATATCATTTTTGCGGAAAGTCAAAACGGTGGCATGGCGCGATCATTAAACGCTGGAGGTAGCCCTTCTAGAATTTGGGATAGTCGTATTGCTGGAAGTGGAGAACCTGCTTCTTTAAATACAGATGGAACAATTCGTCAAGCAAACAACATTTTTAATACACCAATGCAACTTTGGGAAAATTTAGCAGATTCAAGCAATAGATTGTTTTTTGCTTTAGACAATGCTGTATGGATGGCCAATGACGCCGTACTATCTCCAAACCCGCAGTGGTTTAAACTAGCAGCTACGTCTTTCACTCCAAGTGTGATGAAAGTTACTGGAGATGGTGCATCTCTATTTGTATCATCAACAAATTCAAGCTCCTTAAGTAGAATTGATGGAATCCAAACGGCATTGTGGGATACCGCGATGTTAACTGGAGCTACAATATCTG